>JABJKH010000026.1 GCA_018660465.1 Rhodospirillaceae bacterium | reverse complement strand
ATACATTTTTGGCCAGATCAAGGCCGACAGTGGTAATATTCATCCGGGTGGCTCCTTTGGCTCGGGATTGTTATCAACAACTCCCATATTGGCACTTTGATGCCGTGGGCGGGAGCCATCCACCCCATCCGCTTTGGTTCACATAGTTACAATTCGTCAGAAGAGCATAAGGTCAAAACAATCACCGCCACTTTTGCTCAGTTTTGTACCAATTTGCAGTGGCAGAAGAATTAAGCATCATTTCCCCCCCCCATTTGTTGAAACCACGCTGGGCGGCTTGAGGTAAGTGTCGAGCGCACGATTCCTGGTATGGTCGCCGGAGGAATGGAGAAATTTCAGAATGCGTCAAAGAATGTTGCGCCATCCTAATTGGTTAGTTGTATGATGCGGTACTTTAATCCTCATAGGGGCGCGCTTGATGAAACGCACGAATTTATATGTTTTTGTAGCGGCATTCTTAGCCGCGTGTGGTCCCGTTCGTGAAGTTGTGGTCGTCAAGCATTCTCCCACCAGCATTACGCTAATTGGCGCAGATCCGACTTGGCGCAATGTCTTCGTTACCGCTGATCTTATTGCTAAGGCAACGGAACATTGCAGGAAATATAAAAAAGATGCCGTTTTGATCGAGACGCCAGAGGAAGACCTCACCACGAAGTTCAAATGCCAGTAATTTTTGCCAGCAAAATCTGCCTGTAAATGTCCCATAGGCGAGGGACCAAAGGTACCTACAATTGACCGGCATCCATCCGGACATAGACTTTTTTCGGCAATTCATATTGTACCGTTCGTGGGACAAATGTAGTCTGGGCAGTAGAATTTACATAATTATTTTTTCGTGATGTTTAAAAAAAATTCACCGACTACCCTTGCTCTCGGCCTAGCCACAATAGCTGCCTTGATTGTGATTTTGATTTACGTCGGACATCAGCATATTACGCGCTTACATGCGGTGTATCAGGCGCATATCATCACTGCGGAAAAGACCAAATTAGCATCGACGATGCGGGATGCCGTTCGCAAACGCAGCTTTAGTCTGGCGCTTGCGCAGACTATGGGGGATTTTTTCGACCGGGACGCGGAAGAACAACGATTTAGGGGATATGCTCGAGAATTCATTTTAGCCCAAATTAGACTTCGAGAGCTCGGATTGAGTGCTAAAGAGCAGGCCCTTTTAAAAGTATTCCAGAAAAAAGTTCGGGTCGGCCAAAACTTTGTCGACAACACAATGTCCGGTGTTGTGAAGGGGCTTGAAGGGGCTGAGTTCGAACGTCTTATGAAACAAACCATCCAACATCAATCCGCACAATTTTCAGATCTTGAGGCATTTGTCGATTTACTGAAGCAAATCGAGAAGGACGAAATCGAGAAGATTAATAGTGAAAATTCACGAGAGAACTTTCAGGCGTATTTGATTGCTGGTTTTTTAATTTTGATGTCTCTGGTTATCGGCATTGTGATAATTATTAGAGAACGTCAGCGTATTACTGGTTTGAATGAAGAGATATCAAGCCGAGAGAAGTCTGAAACTGATGCAAAAAATTTAAACTTAATTTTGGAAGAAAAAGTACTAGAAAGAACAAAGGATTTAAGGGAAAGCGAGGCTCGTATAAAAGCGATTTTCGAAGCGCCCGTCGATGCAATGATCACCATAGATCAAGGCGGAGTTATTCAGAGTTTCAACCAAGTTGCGGAACGTATTTTTGGATATATTGAAGAAAAGGCTGTCTCTCAAAATATCGAAATTTTAATACCTGGGATATTCGACGCCGATCACGATGACTATCTTCAAAACTATTTACGAACCGGTGAGACTGCCGAAATCGGTCGTATCGTAGAAATTGAGGGGCGTCGAAAAGATGGCAATTTGTTTCCAATTGAAATTGCCATGAACAAAATAACTGTCGGTGGCGAAGTTTTATTTAAATTGATTGTGAGAGATATCTCTGTCCGAAAAATGGCGGAAGAAGAACAGAGAGTTAGTACGGACCGCTATCGTATGTTTGCCGATGCAGGTGGTGACCGTTTTTGGGAAACGGATGCGCAGCACAACCATACATTTGTGACACCTCCGGTGGGTGACTTAAATATTCCGACGGAAAATTTTATTGGAAATCCCCCTTGGAATATTATGCGCCGAGATCGAAAGGAAGGATGGGACGAACTCAAGGCTCTAATGGAAAATCATGAGCCGATAAATGATTTTCGCTATACGTCGGGTTATCTTGAAGGAGAACTGCACCATATCAGATTATCAGGTCGCCCTACCTTTGATTCAGCCGGAAATTTTAAAGGCTACAGAGGGGTGATAAATAACGAGACTGATGAAGTTAATGCTCGAGAAAAAGCCAATCTAATTCAACAAAGCTTGTTTGATTCACTTGATGAGATCAAAGCTGGTGTCGTTCTTTTTGACGCTGATCATCGCTTCGTGAGTAGTAATAACTACTTTCGGACCACGCGTGCGGCAATTGCGGATTACTTGGTTCCAGGCACCCACATGGATGAGATCTTGCGGGCAATTGCTGAAATGAAAATAATTAAGCAAAGTATTGGGCGAACTGCAGACTGGCTTACCGAAAAATACAACGAGAACGCGGCCGATTCCTCTAGTGATGAGTACCAAATATCAGACGGACGCTGGTTTAGGTTCAATAAACTAGCACTAAAAGATGGGGGACGGCTTACCTTTCACCTTGATATTAGCGAAATAAAACAGCGTGAAGAAGAATACCTGGAAGCTAAGATC
Source organism: Rhodospirillaceae bacterium (assembly GCA_018660465.1). NCBI lineage: Bacteria > Pseudomonadati > Pseudomonadota > Alphaproteobacteria > Rhodospirillales > Rhodospirillaceae > Rhodospirillaceae bacterium. The sequence goes on along the minus strand of JABJKH010000026.1, from coordinate 6,138 downwards.
GAGGCCGAAACAGCGAATAACGCCAAATCTAATTTTTTATCGTCCATGAGTCATGAACTTCGCACGCCAATGAATGCCGTTCTCGGTTTCGCTCAAATGTTAGAGTTTAATAAGAACGAACCGTTAACCGAGACCCAATCGCAATATATTAAACACATACTCATGAGTGGTGACCATCTTCTGAACTTGATCGAAGATGTCCTGGAATTAAATCAAATTGAAGCGGGACAGTTGTCTTTAATTATGGGGCCAGTCCCGGCGAAGAAGGTATTGGAAGAAAGCTTGTCTCAGGTCGAATTCCGCGCTGAGGAGAGTAGAATCGACATCATAAATCTGGCAGAGGGAGTTGACCTGCCAATTCTTTGGACTGATTTAACACGCTTAAAGCAGGTCTTTTTAAATCTGCTCGCCAACGCAGTAAAATATAATCGGGAAGGTGGGAGTATAACCGTATCGTGCGAAGATAATCCGAATGGCACCTTGCGGATTAAGGTTGCTGATACTGGGCAAGGAATTCCGGAAGATAAAGCAAACGATCTATTTGTGCCATTTGAACGCCTTGGACGTGAGTCTGGAAAAATTGAGGGCACCGGCATTGGTTTGAGTATCGCCAAACAAATTATCGAAGCACTTGGTGGTCAAATCGGGTTTATGAGTGAAGGAAATAAAGGCACAACCTTTTGGGTCGATGTTCCGATTTATAATGCCGAGAGGCACGATGGCAAAAGTGAAGGGCGGGCACCGGAATTTACAATGTAATAACGGCCTTGTGAGGCTATAAAATTGGTGATAGCCAACCCAGCGTTACACCCCATGCGCCATGACCGAACGCAGTTGTCATCCAAGCTTTGGGGTGATGTTTTGTTCCGAATAACCCCCCTTGCAAGATAACTGGAATAAAAAACAGCCCAGAGATGACCCAAAGAATTTCGCCGAAAATGAAGCCCTTGAGAACGAGATTTTCTACCGGGATATATTTGGCGACGACTGAGGCATAAAGAAGCGCGAACAAAATTCCGTTTAGGTGAATTTGCGCCAGTCCGAGGGATAAGGGGGCTTCGCCTTCATAGCTTTCGCCGAAGGTTACGTTTGTCATGCCACGGGAAAAATCGATCCGAGCCATCCCCATCTTGTCGCCCCAGGCTGCCAGAACAAGATGAAAGTATGTTGCCAAAAATCCTGCGATTGAGACATGGATTACAAATTCGAGTGTCATGACGTTTCCCCGTTTAGCTTTGATTTGTAGATACTCATAAGCCAATTGGCGGGAACACGCTAGGGTCGTTAATTGGCGTTCCTACTTGACGGCTTAGGGGGGCGGGCCTAGCTTCCGCTAAATGACAAAGACCGACGCATCTCTTCAAGCTGCTGTCCCGTCTGTGGATCGGATTTTAAATCTTCCTGCCACGGCCGCGTTGATAGACGCCCATGGGCGTAAGGCGGTGACCAAAGAAGTCCGCCAAGTGCTCGCACAGCTTCGCCAAAAAATCGCTGAAAATGGCGGAGATGCTTTAGCTGATGCAGCGGACGATGTGCTTATAGGGAAAGTTTCCTCAGTCCTTGAAAGGGCTGCCCAGCCCTCTCTCAAGGCGGTATTTAACCTAACGGGCACGGTCATCCATACCAACCTCGGGCGCTCCCAATTGCCGCAAGAGGCCATCGACGCGATGGTCGCGGTTGCCGGTGGTCCGGCAAATCTTGAGTTTGATGTTGCTGCTGGTAAGCGCGGAGACCGCGACAGTCATTTGGAAGACTTGTTGTGTGGCCTGACGGGTGCCGAGGCTGCAACAGTGGTTAATAATAACGCGGCTGCGGTTTTGCTGGTTTTGAATGCGCTGGCGCTTCGCAAGGAAGTTCCCGTCTCACGCGGTGAGTTAATTGAAATCGGCGGCGCCTTTCGCATGCCTGATATTATGTCTCGTGCTGGCTGTAAGCTGGTAGAAATTGGAACGACCAACCGGACCCACTTGAAAGACTATGCTGGTGCGCTTCACGCCAAGACAGCCTTGCTGATGAAGGTGCATACCAGCAACTACGTGGTGCAGGGGTTCACCAAGATCGTTCCCGAAAAAGAAATCGCGGCACTCGCCCATGAGAATGATCTGCCCTTCGTGGTTGATCTTGGCAGTGGGACTTTAGTTGATCTCAGCGCGTTTGGGCTGCCGTATGAGCGAACACCAACCGATACCATTCGAGATGGTGCAGACGTCGTGACGTTTAGCGGCGATAAATTGCTAGGGGGGCCGCAAGCCGGGATCATCGTCGGGCGTAAGGATCTGATCGACAAAATCAAAAAGAACCCGATGAAGCGGGCGATGCGGTTGGATAAGGTAACGATTGCCGCACTTGCCGCGGTGCTTCGGCTTTATAACAATCCTGATACGTTAGTGGCCAAGGTGCCGACGCTCAGGCATTTAGCACGCTCATCAGCGGACATTGAGGACCTGGCGGGTCGGTTGGTCGCGCCGATGTCTGCGGTGTTTGAAGGCGTGGCTGAAGTCTCTGTCGTAGCATGTCAAAGCCAGATCGGCAGCGGTTCACTTCCAATTGAACGATTAAACAGCGCTGCGGTGGCGATAACGCCGAATGCCTCCAGAAAAGGGGGCGGTACTTTGTTAAAGAAAATTGCTGCCGGATTTCGAGCGCTCCCCATTCCTGTCATCGGCCGCATTCAAGACGGCGCACTTCTCATGGATGTGCGCTGCTTGGATGAAGAAGCAGGGTTCGTCAGTCAGTTGACCAAGCTGAAATTTTAATCGTCCCAGGCTTTTTCCGGCATCGGCAGGCCCTGCATCTCAGCGGGTCCTAATGGACGATCAGGCTTTGTGTCGAAATCTTCCTCTAGCAACAGCGCCAGTTGGCGGGTGTGCTGTCCGGGGTGCCACGTCATGCGCTCCAACACTTGATGAAGCGGGGTCTTCCCCCAATAGACATCGACCAACTTATTGAAATCCAGACTTTTTGCCTCTTCCCGCCAGTCCGATACGCGCTTCTGGACTTGGTCTCCGTAATCTGCAATTTCGTCCATGGTCGCAAAGCCGTCAGGGTCAGGATGTTTTAATCCGTCGTACGAGACTTCGGCACCAGCCATTATAGTGGCATCTAAGAATACTTCCGGGATGCGGAAGATGTGGCTTAGAAGGGCACGATAGGTCCGGTCTCGATCCCGAACGTTTTCATCCAGGGTCGAATTCGGAAATTGTCGCACCAAACGGGATGCCGTCTCCAGGATGGTTTCCATGCGCCCGATGAGTTCATCGGGGGAAAGGTCTGGTGTAACGTCGTACTCTATATCCAAAAGCTCAGCGATATCACCTAGGGATTGACCGAAGACCCATTCGTCGTCCTTGGCGATGACAGGAACAGTTTTAGCACCCAAGTCGGCCAATTGCTGCATGCCGGTGGGGTGGCTTTGAATATCTATGGAGTCAAATTCGATCTCACGGATCGTGAGGAACTCTTTAGCCCTCAGACAACTGGTTCACCCAGGATGCCAAAACACACGGATGTGGCTCATTTGTATTTCCCCTTAAAATTTTCACTCACGTTTAAAAACTATGATCCGAACATTCTTGGCACGCAAGGTAGGAATGTAATGGAGCGCGTCCTTCAAACTTTCTTTCAAAGGTGTGATATTCGTCACACGTCATAAAAGGATGTATGCGGTAGTATCTCTACAGCATTTGATTTGTCCCTTATGTCCTCCTTTTTAAGCCCTTTGGCAGTAACCAGCCGGAGGGCTCCTTTTTTGCTTAATTTTTGCAAAACTCCCTTATTAGGTGCCGGTTTCCGGTTGACCCATGTGGCCCCAGTCGGCATACAAGGCCACCTTTTAACATGACCTAGGGATTATCATGCGCCTCGTCACATTTTCTAAAAATCGAAAAGTTCGTATCGGTGTCTTCGTAGACGACGATAAAACGGTTGTTGATCTTTCTGTCGCCGCCCCGACTTTGCCGACAGATATGAACGGCTTCATCGCTGCGGGTCCGAAAGCTTTGGCAAAGGCTGCCGCCGCAGTCAAGAAAGCAAAGCCTGCGGCTCGATATCCCGCTAAGAAAGTAAAAATTCTAGCACCAATCCCAACACCCCATCGGAACGTTATGGCTGTTGGTAAGAACTATTACGATCATGCGGAAGAATTCGATAACAGTGGCTTCAACCAAGCCAAGACCGGCGGTGCGATTCCTGAATTTCCGATCTTATTCACCAAGCCGCCCAGCAGCGTGATTGGCCCTGACGCGCCCATTCCCGGATATTTGGATTACACCAAGTCCGTTGATTATGAAGTTGAACTGGGCGTGATCATTGGCAAGGAAGGCCGCAAGATTACCAAGAAAGCCGCCTTTGATCATGTCTTTGGCTATACCATCATCAATGACGCCACGGCGCGGAAGCAGCAGTTCAAGCACAACCAGTGGTTCATCGGCAAAGGCCTCGACGGGTTTTGTCCCATGGGACCTTGCATTGTGACCACAGATGAAATTGGTGACATTCGGAAAGTCGGATTGAAAACCGAAGTCAATGGTGAACTTCGGCAGAACTCCATCGTTAAAAACCTGATTTTCGATATCCCGACACTTATTAAGACATTGTCTGCTGGCATGACTCTTTTGCCAGGGGATGTGATTGCGACTGGAACGCCGCTCGGTATTGGGGGCGGGTTCAATCCTCCTAAATTCCTGAAAAAGGGCGATGTCGTTACAATGACCATCGACAAAATAGGGGTGTTAGAGAATCCTGTAGAATAATGGACGCACATTTTGGCTTGAATTCGATGCCATACACGAATGTGTTATCAGGTGCGCAAAGGCTTTGTGTTACCCGTTGTTCTTGTTAGTGTGTCGGCTTGGCAGGCCTTAACGGTCTGCAAAGTTCGATAAATAAGTCGTTTTCATACAGGGAGGAAATAATGAAGAAACTAAGTTTAGGGCTGATTGGGGCATTTGCCGCAATCTCCATGGCAACGTCCGCCAATGCCCAACAAATTGTTGTCGGTGCCGCGAGTAACGTTGGTGGCATGGAGATATTTGTAGCACAAGCCAAAGGCTTTTTTGCCAAGCATGGTCTTGATTCCAAAATTCAAGTCCGGAACACCGGCAGCGCCTTGACCAAGTCATTGAAGGCCGGTCAAATTGATTTTGCCCCGGCGGCATTCACCAACCTACCGGTCGCGCTTGAGCGTGGCTTTAAAGTAAATGGCGTCGTTGGTTACTTGGGCGGCATGTACAAACACAGCACCCACGATTCCAACGTCGGCATTATCGCCCGTCCGGGTTCTGGCGTTAAGACGATTAAGGATATGAAGGGCCGCAAAATTGGCGTTGCCTTTGGTACCACCGGCGATCTGTATTTCCGCACCTTGCTTCGTAACAACGGCATGACGAAAAATGACGTTAAGCGCATCAACGTTCGCCCGCCCAGCCATGTTTCAGTACTGGATACGGACGGTGTCGATGCAGTTGTCGCGTGGGAGCCCAACGTGACCCGCGCCTTGGAAAAGGTTAAAGGCTCGCATCTCGTCGTTCGCGGCGGTAATCATGTGTGCTTCTGTGCGCTGATCCACGGCATTCCATCAAAGGTCTATGGTGACAAAAAGCGGACCCAAGCTCTGGTTGATGCGATCTCCGAGGCAGCAGCGTATCTTCGTGATCCGGCTAACCTGGATTCGGTTTCGCAAATTGGCTCTCAATTCGTTCGTGGCATGACACCTGCTTTAATTAAGAAAACTCTGAAGCACGTGACATTTGATCCGCGTATCGGGCCTAAAACGGCTGATGCTTTCAATTTTTCTGTGAAGCAGCTTATTGCTCAGAAGAAAATGAAGAAGCCTTATGATGCCAATAAATATCTGGAATTCCAATTCATCAACTCGACGATGAAGCGGCATCCGGAATGGTTTGCTGACCTTAAGTAAGCTTCTAAGCTTTTCTAATCGGTAAGTTCAACGGCGGACGCGGGACATCCTCGCGTCCGCCGATTTGAAAGAGTTGTTTTATGACTGCAAAACTCGTTGTTGAGGGGTTATCTCATCATTACCCCGATGAATACACGGGCATCGATGTTCATGCCCTAGATGACATAAATTTAGAAGTTAAAGAAGGTGAATTCGTTGCTGTTGTTGGCCCTAGTGGCTGT
>JABJKH010000025.1 GCA_018660465.1 Rhodospirillaceae bacterium | reverse complement strand
GACCCTAAGGGGACATATGCACCATCGCAACCCATTACGATACCGAGCTTCCTCCACTCCCATCACCCACCAACGAGAACGGTGCCCAGAAAATTAGATGGGTAAAATAGATAGCTATAGAAAAACTTAGATTACCTAGCATCTGGTGCCTTGGAGGCAGATATTTCATTTTTAGTTTCACTTCTCAGAAGCAAGATAATGCCAATCATAATAACAGCGGCACCAATCCAACTCCATATCTGAGGGACCTCCCCAAAGATAATATAACCAACTGCTGCGGCCCAAATTAAACGTAAAAATCCTGCTGGTTCTACAAGTGTAACATCGCCTTCTTTGAAGGACTGGGCTTGGATGATGTGCGCAAGACTTCCAATAGAACCAGCAGTAATTAGCCAAAACCAAATTTCTGATGTGGGCCACGTCCATACAAAAACAGCCGGTACAAATGAAATAAAGGTGAGAGTAAGACTCATGTAAGCAACAATAGTTGGTGGACGTTCTGAACGTGTGAGAGATTTTGTCATAAGCTTGGATATAGCCGTGAAAATTGCGCCGCAAAGAACCACCCAAGTGCCGAAATCAATTTCTTTAAATCCTGGGCGCAGGATTAGAAGCATGCCAAGCAAACCAATACCGATGGAGACCCAACGCATAAGTATTGATCGCTCATTCAAAAATAAAATGGCTCCAATAGAGGCAAATATTGGCATAATAAAACTAAGTGCCGTTGCATCGGCTAGTGGCATGACCGTTATTGCCCAAAACCACGTCATCATTGCGGCTGCGTGCATACTTCCACGGCAGATGTGATACATCGGTCTTTGCGTTTTTAATTCTTTAAAGCCAACGCGTATAAAAAATGGCAATAAAGCAATTAAACCGAATACATTGCGAAAAAAGACAATCTCAAATGGATGCATGCCCTGTGCATTAATAATTTTCACGATGGCATCTAGACACGCAAGAATTCCAACAGAAAGGCTCATCAAACAAAAGGCGCGAAAACTCTTTGAGACTTTGGGCATATTGTTAAAATTCCAAGGCGACGGAGCAAATCAAGACGTGTTGGTGGATATTTTTGGCAAAGTCTAACAATTCAGAAGATACTAAGTCTATCAACCCTTCACATAACCGCTTGTTGTACTAACCCTCTTTCCACAATCTATCTGGGATTTCTAAATGCGAAGATTGCTAATTATCCCTGTTTTGTTTCTAACCTTAATGGGTGAGAATCCTGCGTGGGGGAAATGGAAAAAGATCACTGAAAAGGAGAACGGAACCTCTTATGTTGAATTTAAAAGCATCCGACAAAACGGTGGGTATGTCTATTTTTGGCAAATGATTAATTATAAAAAACCTTCACGTTTGGGCGACATGTCGGCCAACATTCACAACCAAGGTGATTGTAAATCATTTAGGATTAAGGGGTTGAGTTGGCTGTTTTACAAAGAACCGATGGGCAAGGGAGCCCCGAACAATCGATTGGGTTGGACATGGTACAAAAATCCAACAAATGGTAAAGACTCCGTACTTAAAGACCCTTCTCACGAATGGGTAAGCCCACCCCCAAAATCAATGGACGAAACCGTCTTAAAGTCCGTCTGTGCTTTCGTGAGAAATAAATAGATTAGGTTTTCGCGGATAGGAATGCACTTATTTGATCAATATCATGGATTTAGTCACGTTGAGCGGGGCATTGGCTGCCTTTCTGGTGCGGAGATGCTATCAATGATGTCTACGTCTCTTGGTCGCGAGAACTTCCGCTTATGGCCAGGAAGCGACATTTCACACATTACCCAATAACGTCCGCATTTGGTGGGCGAAGCGGACATTCAAGGTCTGCAATGATTAAAATTGAGAATAAAAAGAAACCAGCTCTATTTAAGGAATTCCAATGGGAAGGTTTAACATTTCGCTGGAAATAATCGAAACAAAATTTGTCTCTCATCCTTCCTATTCATGCACCACTTTCTCTGTAACCTATTGATCTATAATGACCATAATAGCGCTTAAAAGTAATGCAGGCCGTTGATTTTAAAGGGAAGTTATAAAACGGATCAGGTTCGAAGGGTCCAGAAATCGCCATCTCAGCCCCAAACGGGCGCTCCTCGGAACTTAGGCATTGTGGCGGCATGGGGTGGGGGGCAAGGGGGTGGCATATTTATCATCGCCCAACAATGACCTCATTTCTGCGCTTACTAGATGGGCTGGTTCTCGAGGTTCAATTAGACTTGCAGCACTGGGAAAATTACGAAAATGGGGCCTATAACGATCATACGGGTATGGCGGGGCGAATTGGCCTTGTGGAAAACATTTTGGCTGTTTGGCGTGGGTGGTGGTCTTCTATTTGGACTGCCAATTTTTGGAGCATTGTTGGCCTTAACGGATGTACCGGACGATCATACGGCTTCAATATTCCTATTCGCGCTCGGTTTTCTGTTCGTTTATCTTGCCTGGATTTTCGTAGGCATTTGGAGGTCAGCTAATAAATACCAGGGCGATCCAGCTTGGGCGGTGTTGGCCAAGATAGTCGTTGCGGCAGAATCCCTAAAAACAATTCTTCTGATTTCCGCTGTTTTGTTTCCAGATATTGTTTGAAGCAAAAGCCGACCAAAGCCCAATGGAATGGCGGACGATTAATACCCACCCCGTCGAACATTTTTATTAAAGGCAGCCAGGGAATTGGCCAATTGTTCCTTTTTTGATTCTGCCATTTCGAATTCTACCGCGGCACCGCCGTCGTAGGCGCGGACGACGTTGCCTTTGACGGGACCAACACCTTGGACGTGCATGTCGACAAAGGCGTTGTTGTGCATGGGGATGTCGATGCGGACGGAGGCACCACTCCCTGAGATATCGTCCAGGGAGCCTTCTTGCTCCCAGACAGAACCATCGGCTCCGCCTTTTACACGAACTTTGCGATTATCCGCATAGCGCGGATAGCGGCGGAGGTTATTTTGAACCGGTGATACAGACACGACGTTCTATCCTGTCCTAGTTTCTGTGAAAGGACAGCATAGACGGTTAAATCCAAAGATTCAGTAAAGGTTTGATTTAGGCGTTAAATTCTAAAATCGCGATGAAAAAGCCATCGGTTTCAGTTTTAGCGGGGCTAAGTCGTAAATAAGGGCCGGGGCCCGGAAAGGGCATCGATGAAATTTTGGGCCAGGATTGTTCGGCACTTATGACTTTAAAACCAGGAGTCGCGGCCAAGAAGCTCTCAATCTGGTTCTCGCCTTCGCTCGCCAGCAGGGAACAGGTCACATAAATCAACCGCCCGCCAGATTTCACCAACACAGCCGCTTGGCGCAGGATTTCTGTTTGTTGGGTTACGTAAGCTTCCAAATCTTTTGGGCGCAGCCGCCACTTGGCCAGCGGGTCCCGCCGCCACGTGCCTGAGCCACTGCAGGGCGCATCGACCAGAACTCGGTCATAGCCACTTTGATGTTCGGCAAACCAGTCTTCGCCTTCCTGTCCCAATACATGGGAACGAACGATCTCAGCCCCGGACCGGGTCAATCGTGCCCCCATCTGTGAGAGTCGCTTAGCGGAAACATCGCAGGCATCGACAAGGCCTTGACCGTTCATCGTGGCCGCGAGCGCGAGCGCCTTACCACCGGCCCCTGCACAAACATCAGCGACTGCCATACCAGGCTGGGCATCGCAGAGCAGGCTGGCAATTTGTGAGCCTTCGTCTTGGATTTCAAAATCACCCTTTTTAAAAGCGTCTGTGTTTTGAAGCCCTGTCGGGACAGGCAACCTCAACCCCAAGGGCGAATAGGGGGTTGGGATGGCTTCAAGGCCTTGCTTCGACAAGGTTTCTTGGACCGTGGCCCTGTCGGCTTTCAATGTATTAATTCTTAAATCGACGGGTGCCGGCTGATTGAGCGCCTCCAACTCGTTTGCAGCTTCATCCCCAAGCGATGCCCTAAGATCTGCCGAAAGCCACGGCGGGACTTCTAGGGCAATATCTGCTGGCATGTTGGGTGAGGTGAGGGAGATATCCTTCGCCGCGAGCGCTTGTTCGGCCTCATTCAGAACAGCGGGGGAATGCCCCTCTCCTGAAAATAGTGCTTCGACCTCTGCCTCCTCATCCGCGCAGAGATCAGCAATCAGCCGCGCGCGAGAGGAAAGTTTTAGGCCCGCATTCCCGACCCACCATTCCAACCGTGCGCGATGCCTTAAAACTTCATACGTGCGATCCGAAATGGCACGACGGTCTTTCGAACCCGCGTATCGCCGCTGGCGGAAATACGCATTAATGACGACGCTGGTCGCTTCTCGAGTCTTATCAAGAAGGTCCAAAAGTTCGATGGTGGCAGCGACGCGGGCACCCGGAGTCATAAACGTTAGGACCCGACCCGGTAATTGGGCGGCTCACGGGTGATGGTGATGTCGTGAACGTGACTTTCGCTCAAGCCTGCCGAAGTGATTTTGCGGAACTGGCAGTTATTCTGCATTGCTTCAACGGTCGCATTCCCCGTGTAGCCCATAGCCGCACGCAAGCCGCCAACCAATTGATGGACGACATTGGTTGCAGGCCCCTTGTAAGGAACTTGGCCTTCAACGCCTTCGGGGACGTATTTGAGATTATCGGAGACTTCTTCCTGGAAATAACGGTCCGCAGAACCCCTGGCCATGGCGCCCAACGACCCCATGCCCCGATACGCTTTGTACGACCGTCCTTGGTAAAGATAAACCTCGCCTGGGCTTTCTTCAGTCCCAGCCAACAGTGAGCCGATCATGGTGCAGTCGGCACCGGCGGCGATGGCCTTCGCGATGTCACCGGAGAACTTGATGCCGCCGTCCGCGATGACAGGTGTATCAAGTTTACGGCAAACTTCAGCAACTTCCATGATGGCAGACAACTGCGGCATGCCGACACCTGCGACCATGCGTGTGGTACAGATCGTGCCAGGGCCAATTCCCACCTTAACGCAATCAGCACCTGCATCGATCAAGGCCTTGGCAGCGTCTGGGGTCGCAATGTTGCCGGCGATAACCTGAGCATGGTTGCTAATTTTTTTAATCGCATCGACAGCCTTCATGACGCCGGCTGAATGGCCGTGCGCCGTATCGACAACAATCACATCAACTTCCGCATCTAATAATGCCTGAGAACGTTCGAGCCCAGCATCACCAACGCCGGTGGCTGCGGCGACGCGAAGTCTGCCCTGTTCATCCTTACAGGCATCGGGGAAGTCTTCCGCTTTTTCCATATCTTTGACCGTGATCAGGCCGGTGCAGCGTTCATCGTCGTCAACGACAATTAGCTTTTCAATGCGGTGCTGGTGCAACAGGTGCTTGGCTTCATCCAAATCAACGCCTTCGCGAACCGTAACCAAGGGCTTGTCAGCAGTGTGCGGGGTCATCAGTTCGCTTACGGGTTGGCCAGGGTTTTCTGCAAATCGGACGTCTCGGTTGGTCAGGATCCCAACCAACTTGCCAGACCCGTTTTCTACCACTGGGATGCCGGAAATGTTGTGGGTCTTCTTAATTTGTAGCGCATCAGCCAGTTTGGCTTCGGGATGAATGGTGATTGGATCAACCACCATGCCAGATTCAAAGCGTTTAACCTTGCGGACTTCGTCAGCCTGCTCCGCAGGCGTGAAATTTTTATGAATTACGCCGATGCCGCCAGCTTGGGCCATGGCGATTGCCAATCGATTCTCCGTCACCGTATCCATGGCAGCGGACAGCAGGGGAATGCCCAGCGTAATTGTGCGGGTTAAGCGGGTAGAAGTGGAAGTTTGGGCTGGAAGAACGCTTGATTCGGCAGGAACCAAGAGGACATCGTCAAAGGTAAGCGCCTCGGTGATATTCATGTCACCTCCTAGTTCCTGAGTTGACGCCGGATCATACACATCCCCGGACTAATGCCAAGGCGGATTTATAGAGCTTCTAAGGATTTCCCTTAAACCCTATCGCCACGACATACATCTCCGCCGAATCTTTTCGGCTAGACGGGGGTTTGGCATGTAGAACTTTGGCGAATCGTCGTTTCATTTCAGCCAGTAGTTTGTGCTCCGTGCCGCCTTGCAGGACCTTGGCGATAAACACGCCTTTCGGGGCAAGGACTTCATAGGAAAATGCCAAGGCAGTCTCACACAGATCCATAATTCGCACATGATCAGTCTTGGTATGTCCGGTGGATGGGGCGGCCATATCGCTCATGACCACGTCTGCGGGACCGTTCAGGGCTTCGATCAAAAGCGCTGGGGCCCCCTCATCCATAAAGTCACCTTGGAGGACAGTGGCACCGGGGACATCATCCATCTCAGAAATATCCAACGAGACCACACATCCGGAGCTTGTTTCTGACTTAGCTCGGGCGACGGCGACTTGGCTCCAGCCGCCAGGGGCCGCGCCGAGATCGAGAATTCGCTTACCGCGGCTTAGGAAATGAAAGCGGTCGTCTAACTCCAGAAGCTTAAAAGCAGCACGAGAGCGATAGCCAAGGCGCTGTGCTTCCTGGACATAAGGGTCATTGAGCTGGCGTTTTAGCCAATTGGTGGAAGACGTTTTCCGGCCTTTTGCAGATTTAACCCGTGTGGTAATGCCGCGGCTGTCAGATCCCCGAACTTTGCCACCTTTGGATTTGCCTTTTTGGTTCATGTGTCCTGATTGATCATACGATTCAAGAGGCCTTCGCGGATACCGCGGTCGGCGACTTTGATATTTCCCACCGGCCAGCGCTTGCATATAGCGCTTAGAACAGCACATCCCATGACCACAAGATCAGCACGTTCCCGTCCAATACACGGATGTTTGGCACGGTCCGCGCAATCCATATCGGCCAAGCGGGTGCTGATGCTGGCGATGTTCTCGCACCCAAGGTTGAGCCCGTCAACCTTCGAACGATCATAGCGTGGCAGATCAAGATGAACGGCCCCAAGGGTCGTTACGGTTCCCGACGTCCCCAGCATTTGCACGTTGCCATTTTTAATCTCGCGCGAGATATCATGACGCTCATCGAAGGCGTTCAGTTCGTCGGCGAAGTGAGAGCCGATTTCGGCAAAGGCCGACTGTCCAATAGCGCCGGAACCAAACTGTTCAGCGAGTGAAACTACCCCAGAAGGCACAGATATGGCATCGATCATCGTTGTGCCACCTTGTGGGTCTTGTTTAACCCACATGAGTTCCGTGCTGCCACCGCCGATGTCGAAGACCACGGCATAGGGAATTTTAGAATCAAGCAGGCTGTAACAGCCTTCGAGGGTCAGCCGCGCCTCTTCATCCGATGAAATGGTTTCAAGGGTCAGCCCCGTTTCGGCTTTAACCTTTTGCAAGAACTCATCGCCATTGCCCGCTTGTCGGCAGGCTTCTGTTGCAACGTTACGAGTCTCGATAACTCCGTTGGCAGTAATTTTGTCGGCGCAGACTCTTAAGGCACCGATGGTCCTGTCTATGGCGTTGCCTCCCAAGTTTCCCGATGCGGTCAGGCCTTCGCCTAATCGGACAATTCGGGAAAACGAATCGACCACGCGAAATCCTGCGCCATTTGGCCTTGCAACAAGCAATCGGCAGTTATGAGTTCCGAGATCCAACGCAGCATATGCGGGCGCTTGGGGGCCGTGGCGGTTGTTTGATTGTCTCGACGCCGCGTGCCGCACGTTCTTTCCCCTATCCTCACATATTATATTTGTTGAATACTGGCGTTTCTTGAGGGGCGTGTGCAAGGAAAACTGAACAAATTTCACATGAATGTGTCGTAAGAGGCATGAAGTTTCAATATATTCATGCTCTGAAGCCTTCCAATCTGGACTTGTTTTCCTACCCTATGCATGGCTAATAAAGTTGAGAATTTCATACTTAAAATGAGGAGAACGCCGGATGGCGGATCGGCGAATTGGGATCATTCTGAACGGCGCAACAGCTCAGATTGCGCAGCGTCAACATTTAGGCAATGTCCTCGTGCCAATCTTGGGCGAAGGCGGTTTATCGTTGGCAGGTGGTGACCGGGCTGTTCCCGATATTCTTATGGTCGGGCGAAACGAATCTAAATTGAAGCAGGTTGGGGAAAAATTTGGTCTTAAAAATTGGACCACCGATCTAGATGCAGCCTTGGCCAATCCCGATTATACAATTTACTTCGATTCCTCGGTGACGATGGGGCGTGAATCGCGTCTAAAAAAGGCCATTGCCGCAGGCAAACATATCTATACGGAAAAGCCGATCGCAAATTCGTTGGACGAAGCCCGGTCCGTATTGAAAGCAGCAGAGGCTGCCGAAATCTGTCACGGGGTTATTACGGATAAGATATTCATGCCCGGCTTTCGAAAATTAAAACGGATATTGGACAGCGATTCCCTTGGCCGAATTGTCTCCGCAAAAATTGAATTTGGCTGGTGGATATTTGATGGCAAGGACAAGCCGGGTCAACGACCGAGCTGGAATTATCGGAAAAAATATGGCGGTGGCTTGGTGTTGGATATGTTCCCGCATTGGGGCTACATCCTGAACCACCTGTTTGGTGGTGTGGAGAGCATATATTGCCAGACCTCCACCAAAATTCCCGAACGCGTGGACGAGGACGGTAATATCTTCGCTGTTGATGTTGAAGACACAGCCAATGCCCTTCTGACATTAGCAGGTGGCGTGCCTGCGCAACTGCTGACGACCTGGGCGACCCGGGTCCGACGCGATGACGTGATGACCATTCATGTTGATGGAACGAACGGTTCTGCCATTGCATCTTCGCACAAGTGTTGGACACAAAGCCTCGAAAACACGTCGATGCCGAGACTGGAGACTGAAAAGGGACAGCACCTTAACCTGTTCGATGCGTGGACAGAGGAACCCGACTTCGAACCCTTCAAGCACAGTTTTCGGTACGGTTGGGAATTGTATCTGCGCTATGTAATGGAAGGTGGACCGTTCCCGTTTGGACTTGATCAAGGGGTGAAGGCGATTGAATTTATTGATGCGGCGTACCGCAGTGTAGAGGAACGCCGAGTGATTGATATTGGCGATTGATCTTTAAGCCCCGGCGAACGGTGTCCGCTTATCAAACACCCGTGCAGCATCCTCCATTGTCATAAACTCAGCACCCTGGTCCCGAAGTCGGGTGACCAGTCGTTCCAGCATCATCATCCGATGCCCCCGACCGATCACATAAGGGTGGCAGGTGTAGGTGATGATGCCCCAATCGTCGATCTGGGTCATATAGGTAAAATCATCAACCCAGTTTTCGAGAACACTGTTGGCGTTTCGGTGCCCGGGGCGGTCCGGGGTCATTTCAAAATGCGGGTGGTCGTCTTGGGACCAGCTGATCGGCATCTCAATTAAAGACGTGTCAGCACCAAATTTCATCGGCTGTTGCAAGTCGATAACATCCCCTTGGCGGACGCGATAGGGGATGTAGTCATGCCCCATCATGCTGGTGTCGTAGTAAAAGTCGTGCTTGAGGAGAAGGTCCAGGGTATCTGGATTTAAGTCCCACGATGGTGAGCGATAGCCGCGCGCGTATTGGCCGCTGATCCGTTTAATGGCCTCATTGGCGCGGATCATTTCTTCTTCCGTCTGTTCCCGGCTGAGTTGGGCGGGAGGGACGTGAGTCCAGCCGTGGTGCGCAATCTCGTGGCCTTTCTCAACCACTGCGTCACAGGTCTCAGGGTAAGTTTCGATGGTGAAGCCAGGGATGAACCATGTTGCCGGGATGCTGTGCTTTTCAAGAAATCCGAGCAGCCTCTGGGCACCGACATTGCCAAATTCGCCTCGGGATATGGGCGTTGGCGTGGTGAAGCCTCTGGCCATAAATCCCGACATGGTGTCGAAATCGAAGGTCAGACAAACGATGTGTTGCGCCATAGGCTATAAATTCCCAGCTTTCTGCGGTTCTCGACCATTGCGCAGTTTCTGCAAGATTAGCGTCATTGCCAGCAGCAGGACCCCGATCAAGTATACCTGATAGCGGTAATCGCCTTCCATCCCGAGGACCCACATCACTAAATGGTCCATGGGCAAGAGCAGGCATAGCCCGGATAAGCCTATCATGACCCGCTCGAACGTAACCATATCGCGCAGGATATGGCCTTCCAAGAACCCGGCCCAGGCAACGACTCCGATTGTACAGGCGATGGTGGTGAGCGTGATATCCATTGTCGTACCGTCGAGCAAAAGTGGTGTATAGACGAATAAGAACGGCATAATGAAGATCAGCGAGGCGAGCTTCATCGCCTCCAGTCCAGTTTTGATCGGATCAGACTTGGCGATCGCACTCGCTGCGTAGGCCGCCAGTGCCACCGGAGGCGTCACCGCGCTGGTGACCGCGACCCAGTAGCAGATCAAGTGCGCTGCAAGAGTTGGCACCCCAAATTCAGTTAGCGCACCGACACTAAAGATCACCAAGATCACGTAACTGGCAGTAATCGGCAAACCCATGCCGACAACGTAACCAGCGATAATCACCCAGAAGATCGTCAACGGCAGTAGCCCGAAGCTGAGGTCAATCAGGAGCGAGGAAATTCTTCCTGGCAAATCGCTTTGCGTTGCACTGGATAAAAGAATGCCCAAAACGCCCGCAATACAGCTAATGACAAGGGTGTTTTTCGCACCCGTTTCCATTGATATCCAGATAACTTTAACGAGTTTGACGAAGACACCGCCCAAATTGGCTAACATACCAGGGCCAGAAATTGTTACTTCGTTACCGTCCAGGTCGGTGCCGGTTTCAGCAGGCTGGGTTGCTGCATAAATTAATTCGCCTACCTTTAACACCGTGAAGCAAGCCACGGTCCAAAACAGCGCATCCCCATAGTTGAGGCCTCGGAGTGTATCCGCAAACCAGGAGAACGGCGCGCCGACTTTGAGTCCCAAGGTATAGGAAAACGTGCCGAACAAGAGAGAAATTGCCAGAAATATTTTTGCTGATTTCTCTGACCAAGGGGTCTTCACTTCCATTAACAGGTCAACAGTTTTCAGCACGACAATCAGGCAGATCGTCTTGACTGCAGACAGAAAAGCAGAGTCGCCGATGACCAGATAATAAACCATGAACGGGATTGGTAGCAGCATATGAAGCCGAGGAATAATCCGTGCCCAGGACGGTAATTCTTCCTTAGGAACACCATGCAACCCCATGCGCTTGGCACGAATATAAACAATTAGGCCGACCGAGAGGTAGTACAGCAGAGCTGGAATTAGAGCGATTTTAATGATGTCAAAGTAGCTTGTTTCTGTCAGCTGAGCGAGCAGAAATGCACCAGCACCCATGATCGGCGGCATGTAGGACCCGCCAGTTGATGCTGCCGCTTCAACGGCACCCGCAAATTCCGGTTTATACCCAACCCGTTTCATCAACGGAATTGTAAACGTGCCGGTCGTCACGACGTTGGCAACACCACTGCCTGAAATCATGCCGAAGAGGCCACTGCTGGTAACTGAAGCGAGGCCCGGTCCTCCCGTTCTTTGGCCAGTAAGCCGATAGGTGGTATCGATAAACAGTGCGCCTAGGCCTGTTTTTTCCAAAAATGCACCGATGATGACGAAGATGACCACATAGGTCGCAAAGACTTCGACGATCAATCCTGTCATGCCGTCGGCTTCGAGCATGAGGAATTCCATCACCCGTGCGAGCCCGAAACCTTGGTGCTCAAAAAGACCCGGCGCCATTTGAGCGACGGGGGCAAACGAATATATCAGGAAAAGGAATCCAAGCAGTGGAATGATCGGCCCGACAATGCGTCGGGCAATATCAAAACTGACAGCGGCAAGAAGGCCAGAGTAGAAGACCACTTCTGCCGGGACCGGGCTGCCTACCCTTGCGGCAAGTTCATCATTGTTGATGATCCAAAAAGCGATCGGCCCAACCGATGCCACCACATATAACCAATCTGAAATTGTAGGATTGTCAGATGTCGTAATTCGGTTTGCCTCTCGCCAGTAGAGAGCCGCGCCTAATATGCACCCGACAGCCGCAGCTATGGCGACATTGGTATTGGCGAATTTGTTCCATAGGTAGACATTTTCAAAAAACTGCCAGTATCCCCAAATCGCCAAAAACATGCACATGAAGACGATCATGAGGAAGGTGAATATTTCGTCGAGCCAGACAACCCCCTCGCTAAGCGATTTGTGGCGCCCCTTGAAAAGAATGACCGATAGGACAGCGGTTCCTAAGAGAAAGGTTCCTTTGAATATCTCTGCGACCGGCGGTCCAAAGAATGAAATATGAATGAAAAAATATGAATATCCGACAGCTACAATCGAAAGAAATATTTTTGCAGGGCCGTCAATTGTACGAGGCTGAGCCATTTCCTCGGAAACAAGCCCTACCTTCATTAAGACAGAAAGAACGTTCGTCGACATTTTTTACCTACGCTATACTTACCGCGCTCCCCAATTGGGCGTACGGCTTGGCGCGAGAGATTTTTATACCCCTCGCGCCGTACCGAATATGCCGCCAATGACGCGGCGAATATAACTTCTTAGTACCCTTTAACGACGCTGCCAGGTACTTTTACACCGCGTTCGGACCAGTATTTGGCCGCTGCTGGGTGAACGGGAATTTTATGTTGTACCAGGGCGTCGAAGTTGCCGCTGAGGTCACGCCAGTAGCGCGCCGTCTTGGTCAGCTTCTTAAGGTTGCCCGGATCAGCAATAACCTTGAGCATGCTGTAAACAGCATCATCAGACATCTGCTTGTGCGCAATCCACCACACATCATAAGCGATGGTCCGTGCAGGCGCGTTCATGCCTTTAACGTCCTTCTGAACCGGGATCGTTTTCGGAACATAGAATTTATGAGCGGACGTGACTTTTTTCTGCTCTGCTTCGGTCATGGAGATATAACGCACGGGTTTGCGAACCGAAAGCTGGGTCAATGCAGGGATCGTAAACGGAGCACCGGCAGAGCAGTAAACATCAATTTGGCGATCACCCAAGGCGCGGCCTGATGCGCTAAAGCCAAGGAAGCGTTGCTCAACTTTATCGAGCACGCCGATGGCCCGGAACAGGTTCATGCAGTTCACGTTACTACCGGAGCCACGGCTCAATAGATTGACGACTTTGCCCTTCATATCCGAGAAAGATTTGATCGGGTTGTCAGCCAACACGGCAATAATTTGGGTTTGTGCCCGGACGTTGGCAACGACGCGGAAGTCTTTGCTGGCACCATCTTTCTTGAACAGACCAACACCGTTCCAAGACTGAAAGACCTGACCGATATGGCCCCAAGATGTTGCGAACTCGCCCAAGCTGACCCGACGCACGTTGGCGACAGATCCACCGGATGGCGAATATTGAAAATTAAACTTCCCCTTCAAGTCCTTATTCAGGATTTGCGTGCCGGCGCTGATCGCCGGGTGCCACGCACCGCCTGAGGGGCCGCCGCCGAAGCGGTATTTTTCTGCTGCTTGCGCCGATGCAGCCATAGCAAGGCCGCCACCAACGATGATAAGTGCTTTTAATAATTTCATAGTATCCTCCCGTAATCTCTGTTTTCTTCGTGATGATGCATCGCCATCTTGTCTTTTTTTTGTCTTCATCAGGCAATGTAAAATCAGCCTGTCATATAGAACCAACGGGTTCAATTAAATATTTGAGATTTTAGGGCTGTGGTCGGTCTCAATACGGGGAAATGCCTAAGACATAAAATATACGGCGCACGAACGATCAATGGCCTCAATAATAGTCCTCATTCAAAAATGAATTCTCTTCTTCTAGCTTGGCCTCTGCCTCGGGCGAGCCCCTGCGGGTACCGTGGACGCTGACCCCTAGATTATTTACGCCTTTGAATTCGTTGCCGTTCGCTAGCATCTGAACAGTTTCTATATTGTCACTACTCCATCCAATAACAAATTTACCGCTTTTGCCGTCGACACATTTCCATTGACCGGAGTTGTTCCCGAGCCAAAAACGAGAGTACGCCTTGCCGTTGACGGATAGTGTGACGTCACCAACGCCAAAGCCCCAATCATGATTCCAGTCACCGGCAATTTTACCGCATAGATCGACTAGTTTTTTCGCTTGGTTCAAGCGTTCCTGAGCCTTCCTATCGTTTGGGTAGAGGGTAAGTGCCCGCTTGAATTTATTGACCGAAGCGGTTTTTTGGTGCTGTCGCATCGCCTTGTCGCCTTCGGTGAGGAGTGTCTCAAAAAGTTTTCGCTGTGCCTGTTCCGTCGGCTTGCCCTCTTGTTCCGGAATCCCGTTCGCTTTGAGCCTTGTCTCTGAACTGAGCGCGGTTAGACGGCGCTGGGCGAGCGAGGTAAATATACCATTGGGGAATTTTTCCAAATAATCCCCAAAATCAGCCGGGCTCCGGCTATTCTTAATCGACTGCCAGAATAGGGCCTCCCGATCCACGCTTTGCGTAGGCGCACTAGATAATGTGCGACCTGTAATGGGTACCGGAGAAACCGAAGCCAACTTAAATACGAAATCGCCACGGTCATATTGATCATCGTTCAGCTTACCATAGCGTGGCGTTTGCTTGGCCTTTGTTAAATTGGTTAGCCGGTCGGTTAGGAACATACCCATCTCGCTGCCGGTGACGTAACCGTCTGCGTTGGCATCCACCCGCTCGCCGCCTTTCAACGCGCGCAGGAACAACCGGCGGAATCGTCCGTCATCGCTGACGACTTGGTCAGCGTCGCCGGATGTCAGGAATTGGCGCACTGGTTGAACCGTTGCTCGCGTAATGGCGGCAGGCGGAAGTGATCTCTGGGCATTGAATACTGTTCCGGCAAAGCAGCTATCAAATACATTAAAGACATGTTTTGCATTGGCTTGGCGAGCATACGTACCAAAAGTTCGAAGGGGTAAGGAGCGGAGCTTGAAATACGTTTCGTCAGCATCCGCCCTGGGCGCATCAGCAGGAACAAGGTAGCCCTCGCCATCGATGGTATGACCGTGGCCTGCGAACCAAACAAACAGCCGGGCTTCAGGGTTCTTGCCTTTGATGACAAAAAACTCTTCGAACACGGATTTAAATTCTGTCGACTTGAGGTTTGTCTTCAAGGTAACGTCAAAGCCCTTATTACGAAGCGCAACGGCGACCAACTCGGCGTCCTTGACCGCATTTGACAAACGCGGCCAACCATTCGTGTAGGCGTCAATGCCAATGATCAACGCATAACTCTGGCTGTAAAGTTTTACCTCTCCGGCAACCGGCGCGTTTTTGGCTTCGCTGGTGCGCAATTGTACCGAAAGGCCACGCGACGCGGCGTCGGCAACGGGCAAGTCGATGATGGTCGCTGCCATCACAAACGCCATGACGCTCATCCACAAGACTCGTTCAACACCCATGAAACAGTCCCCTGATATGACTCAACCAATAGTATGACTGATACACGATGGCCTATGCAATGCCGATACACGGATCAATAATATCTGCTGGGTCCACGTGAGTTTTCTGCCTCTCGTCATGGAACCGTGCAGGCAAAAGAAAACCCTGCCTAGAAGGGCAGGGTTTTCCGTCGAAAATTCGTCGAACCGTGACTATTTTTTCATTTTCTTTTTGCCCTTAGGCGGTTGCACGATCTTCACGCCGTCTTTGCCGACGATAAAGCGCATGCGGTCTTTACCAACGACCAATGGACCGCTGTAGTTGGTCCGCGTCCGCTTTATGAGATCTGGAAAGCTTGGCGGCTTAATTTTGCCGTTGGTTAGCAACACGAGGTGCGTGAATGCTGCCATCTTGGGCTTGGAAATGGAGAAAATTTTGCCAGCTTCTTCCGGTGATGTGTGGTGCGCGAGGATCACTTTCCAAAACTTCTTAGTTTTCAGGAGTGCCGGTTTGGCAGCGGCGACGTGGTGTACAAAGAGGTCTGCGCCCTTAGCTTTGTTAGCGAGGTTCTCATTGTATTTTGTATCGCCGGATAAAATCACGGTGCGTCCGCCATAATCAATCCGATAACCGTACGCGGGTTTGATCTTCGCGCCATGATTGACCTGGATTGATGTGACCTTTACCCCGTCTTCATCAATGACAACTTGGTCCGCGCCGTGATCTTTGGCGTCGATGGTAACGTTTGCCAAAGGCAGCTTCTGATCCGCCATGCGGGTTTGAATATCCCAGTCATAGGCCTTGCGCAGACCGTTCATCAAACTGACTGTACCTTCAGGACCCCGAACTTTGAAGTTGCCCTTGCGGCGTGAAAACGGAGAATTCAGCCAGCCCGTCAACCAAAGATCAGGAATTCCGACGACGTGATCCGAATGCAGGTGCGACAGGACGAGGTAATCGATGCTGCCAAGTCTTATCTTATCCTGCCATAGCCGAATTGTTACGCCACGCCCGGCATCGAACAATATGCGCTTCTTGCCAGCGATAACCAGCGTCGCCGGGCCAAAGCGGGACGCGAGGGGCGGCGGTGTTCCCGTTCCAAGCAGAACGACCTGAAAGTCAGCGTCAGATTTGGCATTCGCAGATGGCACATAAACGACTGCCATCATCAACGCCGCGAGGATTAAAAATCGAAATTTCATGACATTTCCCTGTTTGATGTAAATTATAGCGGTTCGTTTATAAGGGAGATTTAGGCTTTGGCCTACGAAAAAAAGGGGCCTACAAAAAAAGGGGCCTACGAAAAATAGGTTCAGCCTCGCGCCTCAACAAAAATCCTTGAAGAAGAAACTATTCCGCCGCCACAGATCCTTTTGCATGTTTGGAGGATTTCTTCGCCCAGTACTCGTCTGAGTCTTTCGTACTTTTATAGTCGTCTTCAGTCTCACAACCGGGCGCCATGGAGGCATCGGTCCCCGCCATGACTTTATGGTGGTCTATGTTGAGGGTTCTGAGCCAGCGTTGTTGACCCATGGTGATGGCGACGAAGAAGCCGATCTCGACAATTTCGGCCTCGCTGTAATGCTTATAAAGCCGTTCCCACAAAGCATCATCCGCTTCCAGGTCCCAGGTGATGGATTCGGTATAGGCGAGCGCGGCCTTTTGGCGCTCATCATAGCGCGGATTGTTTTCGAAATGCAGCAGGTCGATATAGTCCTTTTCGATCAGGCCCTTTTTGGCCGACTGAATGGAACGCTGATTTCCGCAGAACTCGCACTTGACCGAATGAGAGACATAGACCCGACACAGTTCCTTGATCGAATGCTCCGCAACGCCATTATGAAACACATCATGCCAGGTGTTGGCGAAGGCCCAGAATGTTGCCGGGACATGGGCGCGAATGGCTTGGCTTTCAGGCCTGGGCGTACCTTCGGTGGCGCAGCGGTTGAATTCCTTAAGCATGGCCTCGTCAGTGATATCTGCTGGGTCCACGTAGCTAATGCGTTGCTTGGGCATATCTTTTTCCTACGAATAATTGGCGTCAATGATTTTGCGTACATTTACTATAGACGGAGTGGAGAGGTCATGTCTCGCCCTTTGCGCTTAGGAGATTCGCTCGGCCGTTGGTTCGTTTTAATTAGCAATGTGAGCCCCGTGAAAAGGACCTGGCTTTTCAACCGTGATGGGGATCACAGCAAGACAACATTTTAAGTGTTAAACCTTACGTAACCAATGGCTGGTATGTTTTAGGCAATAGAGTCGTAGAACGAAAAGGTGGTTGAAATGGCACAGGCGTCCCCCATCCAAAAAGGCGAAATGTTTGTTCGACCAGAGGCATCTTATGTGGTCTGGAAAGTGAAGCGATTGCTTGAAATGCCGGGGCTTCCCCCGCATGTACAGCTTGAATCCCGGCGTGCCCATTGCCGCAACATTACCCTATCTGAAACCGCCCTGCGCGACCGTCGGATGTGGATCAGCCTGACGTCATTTAACGCCTAAATTTCTCTAGATATTAGACTGCAACGTATTGGAAACATTGTTGAACATGTCGCTGACGCCACCGGAGAAGAATGTTAACGACCCAATGATGGCGATGGAGATTAATGACGCAATGAGTGCATATTCGATCGCCGTGGCCCCCTGCCGGTCTTTTATCAGGGCTGGGTAAGCCCTCCAGAGTCCGGTGCGATATCTATGGGTGGCAGTAAAAATACCTGCAATAAGACGTAAAACATTCATAAAAAGCCTGCGCCTTTCCAGGTTCAATACTAACACATCAAACACAATTATCCCAAATCTCTCAGTTAATAATCCCACAACCAGGCCGCCCCGCGCACACCACTGGAATCACCGTGCTTGTTTTGGATAAGCGGTGTCTCTGCTTCATCTGAAAAGACCCACTGACCCCAGAGTTGGGGAATGGTCCTGTAAAGTCGATCAATGTTTGATAGCCCGCCCCCCAGGACAATCACGTGAGGGTCGAGAACATTAATGATGCCTGCAAGGGCGCGGGCCAGACGAGTTTCATAAAGCGACAAAGCCTGTACTGCCGCGATATCTTCGCTTTTCGCCAAGGCTGAGATTTCAGCAGCGGTTCTGAACTCGCCGGTACATTCTTCATAGGCTTTCGACAACCCTAGGCCAGACACAAAAGTTTCGATGCAGCCCTGCTTGCCGCAATAACATTTGGGACCCGGTCGTTCAGCATCGCTGGCCCAAGGCAGGGGATTGTGACCCCATTCTCCAGTGATCGCATTCGGACCGTTGAGCAATTTCCCCTCAACGACAAAGCCGCCCCCGCACCCGGTGCCTAGAATGACACCAAATACAGTGCGAAACCCTTGGCCTGCACCATCCGTGGCTTCTGAGATGGTGAAACAGTCGGCATCGTTCGCCAGACGAATGTCTCGGCCGGTAGCGTCTGCTAAATCTTTGTCCAAGGGCTTGCCGATCAGGCACGTGGAGTTGGCGTTCTTGATCAACCCCGTGGCGGGGGAAATAGCACCTGGAATACCAATACCGACGGGTATTTTTTTGTCCACGGTTGCTTCTCTGCAGAGGCTTTCGACCAGATCGCGTATGGCAAAGACCGTGCCTTGATAATCACCGTTGGGTGTCGGTACGCGCTTTCGAGTTCGCTCTCGACCTTTGTTATCAAGGACGATGCCTTCAATCTTTGTGCCGCCAAGGTCAATGCCGATGCGCATGGCCGAAGGGTCCTATGAAGTTGGTGTGACTGGATTAAGATGCCCTGACGTATTATATGTCGTGTCAGCGGAAGTACTAGAGAGAACCCAGTAATGACCATTCAACAAACCATCGAGAACAAGATTATATCATCGTTGCAACCTGCGCATCTGGAGGTCATTAACGAAAGCCACATGCACAACGTTCCTCCTGGGTCCGAATCACATTTCAAGGTCGTTGTTGTCTGTGATCAATTCGAAGGGGTCAATCGGGTCAAACGGCACCAAACCATCAATGGAATTCTGACGAGCGAGCTAAAAAACGATATCCATGCTTTGTCGCTGCAAACGATGACGGCGGCTGAATGGGCATCCAAGGGCGGTGAAATTATTGCGTCACCGCAGTGCTTGGGCGGCAGTAAAGCTGACCAATAACCGCTAATTGTTTGTCATCGCATTTCTAACAATGTCCTTTGCACAGCTAAAATGTTAAGCGTCAGTTGTTCATTATTTAATCTTTGAATCAACAGGGTACGCGGATTAGGATATGCATCGCCGCGTCTATTCGACGCGTTTCGGTTGTGCTACAATATTACGACTTCGTATTTTAGTGATGGGCAGATTACTTCAGAAGATCAGGTGATGTTATGAGTGAAGACGCGAAACAAGCTCCCGAGATGTCGATTGAAGAAGAAATGGCAAGAAAGCTGGTTGCCAAAAAGGCTGCGTCACGTGCGCAAAGTGAGAAGGCGTTGAATTCTCACGAGGGCACCCGCAAAGCACAGGTGCAGAAGGCCAAGGCGCGCCAACAAGAAATTAAAAATGAAGAGAAGACCAAGCAAAAGCGCAAAACCGAGCATAAGCGCGGAGACATCAAGGATAAAAGAATCGATAACCGCAAGCGCGGCAGGGTTCAAGCGGCACACGCCAAGCAAGCAAAAAAGGCAAAGCTCAAGAGCACCATGGGGTGGGTGAAACCGGTCCTTGCTCTTGTCATAATAATTGGTCTGCTTGCCGCCGTGATTGCCAATTGGAATACAATTTCAGGCATGCTCTAGAATTATAGCCGCGATTTTTTTTAAACGGCGATCTGATTGAGTGCCTCATCGATTGTCTTCAACACCGATTTAATATTTAACGGCTTTGTCAGGTATTCCTTAAAACCGGCTTCAAGGCCGCGTTCAATGTCTTTGGGCATGGCGTTGGCGCTGATTGCCAGAACGGGGATGTTCTGAGTTTCTTTAGTATCGCGAAGATGTTTTAATGCCTCGTATCCATCCATATCGGGCAAGTTTATATCCATTAAAATCAGGTCAGGCTGGTGCGCCTGCGCGAGTTCCAGGCCTAATTCTCCGGTGTGTGCTGATAGCATATGAACATTTGGGAAGTGCGATAACAGATCTTCCATAAGTTGAAGGTTCGCAGGATTATCTTCGACATAAAGGACGGTACTGTTGGTGGTAATGTTCTCAGTTTCGTGGTTGGTTTCCGCCATTACCAATTTTGGTTTCGTGGACACTAGGTCATCAGTAGTGGCGGGCAGTTCTATCCAAAATGTTGAGCCTTCACCGACAGTGCTTTCCAGGCCAATTTGTCCGCTCATCAAATCGATCAATTTCCGAGCAATCGACAGGCCAATGCCGGTCCCTTCGATCCCACTTCCTTCTGCCGCCAATCGGTTAAAGGGTTGGAACAGATTCTTGAAATTTTCCTCGGGAATTCCAGGGCCTGTATCTTTTACCAAGATCCGTATGGAATCGTTGTCTGTAACTTCAGTCGAAATTTCAACAGACCCACCTTTGTGGTTATACTTGATCGCATTGGACACTAAATTCACCACGACTTGCTTCAGACGAGTGTAATCAGCGGAGACGAGTAGGCTCGGGTCATCAAGGTTAAGCGTTAATTTTATTTTACGAGAATCCGCAACAGTTTGGAGAAGGGCCTGACATTCCGCGACGACGTCATTTACGCGGATGGGTTCCACGTTTAATGGAATGTTTCCGGTTTCAATTTTAGCCAAGTCTAAGACCTGATTGATCAGGTCCAATAGATGGTTGCCGGCGTGCAAAATATGGCCGACATATTGGGACTGGTTATCGCTCAAGGGTTCTTTTGGATTAAACTCAAGCAATTGGGAGAAGCCAAGAATGCCGTTCAAAGGTGTTCGCAGTTCGTGGCTCATGCTGGCTAAGAAGTCAGATTTAGCCTGGCTTGCTTGGTCAGCGCGCGCCATCGCGGCGTTGAGTTGCTCTTCCCATTCCCAGCGGCTGGTAACGTCGCGACCAGCCCCCCGATAGCCTAAGAAGTCATCATTATCGCCAAACAGTGGCTTGCCACTGATCAGAATGTGAAAAACGTCGCCATCGTCGTTATTTATCGCCAGTTCTAAACGCGTAAAGGGGCGATGCTTTTCCATATCGTCTTGGTGAACTTGACGCGGCTCAGGCTCCATCGATGTGATTTTATCTTTTAATATTTCAAGTCGGGTTTTGCCGATTACAGATTCACGTTTTACCTGGGTGATTTCAAAGAATTTTTCTGAGATAAAGGTAAATCTTAAATTCTTATCCATCTCCCAAAACCAGTCTGATGCGCACTCCGCGATGTCCCGGAAACGTTCCTCGCTGTTCCGTAAAGCGGATTCCATATATTTGCGTTCTGTTATTTCCCGGCGCAGCTTTCGAGTTCGTTCTTCGACTCTAATTTCGAGATCATCGCGGGCATTACTTAATTCTTGCTCCGCTGTTTCACGGCGATTCAGGGTTTCACCCAGGTTAACCAACAGGCCGTTAAATCCTTCAATCAGTCGACCGAGTTCATTTTTCTCATGGCCCGGCGGGAGAGAAAGTGTGGAAGATTGCGGCATTTCCGGATTAACTTTTGCGACTTCAAGTGCCGCTAATTTTAGAGGCTTGGTGAAGGTATAATAAAAAATTGCAAATAGAATTAGGGCTAGGGCCAGATATAAAATAAATCCACTGCCCAGGATGAATAAAATATCCTCGACAAAATTTTCAGCGATGACAATGTTAGGGTCTACGCGGACTCGCAAAATACCGACTTGGCGAGGTGCCTTTTTAACAAATAAAGGCTGCTCAAATTCGAAACGATTTTCAAAAAATAGATCAATCCACCATTTATAACCGCTTGATCCCGGTTCACGAGTCATAAATGCGAGGCGGCGCGAGCGCTGGGCCGCTACCGTACCAAAGCTGGCCGTAATTTCCGCTTTAATAATAGATTTATACTGAAACAATCCATCAACGACTTTATCAGCCAGATTGGCGTCAACATAATAGGCTGATTCTGAAGCAGAATCTTTCAACGTTTGTAGGGCTTGCTCGATCGTTTTATTCACCAGGTTTTGTTCTTGCCTGATGGAGAAAACGATTTGCGGAACACTTAGCAAAACACCAATAATAAACGCCGCAAGAACGGCATTTTTTGCCTGCTGAAGCGCTAGATTGCTATTTAGGCGTAAAATCATTCTCTTTTAATTGTCATATTGTTTAAGTAAAGTTTAGTTCGCGATCAGCGACTATATCAATTTGTGTATCCGAAGATAATAACCACAATATAACTGAAGCGCTGAATTTCTAACTAAACAAATTCGTAAAATTGTTACTGTATATTAAATAAAATCATAAACTATCAATATTTACCTAGATTATTTTCTATATCGCTCAATACCATCGAATATTTAGGTAAGGTCAAAACTTCCCAAATAATTGATCTGTTGCATTCTAGTCGTAATTTGAGTTGTGGAAAAGTGAAAGATTTACTGTTGCGCTAGCTAAAATGCTTATAAAAGTTACGTTTTGACAGAGACCGGCGATAGGCGCATTGCAGGGTTGCATGCGATTTTTGAATTTTTGAGTATGCATCAGGGGCTAAAATCGTGTATAAACCGTTTCTTTGGCGCAGGGAAGTGAAGTGACTCGCGAATTGCTCAATAGAATGCTTAGCGAGTTTAGCGCATGAAATATTTGGTTCGGTTGGTGGCTTGCCGTTAAAATAGGCGTTGTGGCGTCTGAAAAATATGGAAGAGCTGTTGGCCCTTAGTTGCCGTTTGCTGTTGAAAAGGCAGAAAACGGAGAGTGTAACTTTGATTATGGAGCTGCCTGATGTCATCCAGGAACGAAAATAACAAAAAACCTACTTCGGACCGTCCACATGTTAAGAAGAAGCGCGTGTGTTTGATGTGCAACGAAAGATTTACGTCCAATCATATTGGCGAACGTATTTGCCCGTCTTGCAAAAGTACGGCCGCGTGGCGCGAAGGCGATCAAGCCGCATAAGCGGCTGGTTTTTAAATTTTGTGAGAGGCCTACATCCATAAGTATCGTTGATTTGGATCTACACCTTTCTGAAGAATTAATTGATCTTTATACTCCCCCAATATCGGGGGAGTATTTTTTTGCCTCTTAATTATGGAAAAACCTTAATGCCGATTAATTTTGTTATATGGCAATTCGTGCGGATCATGGTTTGCCTGGAACAGCAAGCAGATGAAACGGATGGCGTGCGTAAAGGGTCCGTTTTGTCGGCGTGGGGCGAAATTTGGCAAGAATTGGACGGCCGGTTGGCTGAACTGGGCGAAACTGACGCCGCAGCTTATGCAGATCTGATGATGGAGCAAGAGGTGATTATCGACAAAATTTCAGCGGCTCAGATTGACGAAGTGATTGGTGCCGTTGATGTTGTCTCCGAACAAATTGACGCCGAATTTACTCAAATAAAGGGCTCCATAGGTGAGCAGCCCAAAGAGAGTGAGGAAGACACACAGCTGCTTTTGGAAAGCCTGGAATACGAATTAGGCGAATTGAAAAGTCTAAAAAACGAATTGCGGCGCCGACGTCAGTCTCCGAGTGGTGATACATTCCACTAAATTGATTTGTCGGTCACTGAATTGTTTCGTTTGTAGGGACAATCTCCAAATCGGCTTCCCGGTCATCCAGCGCGATAATTCCTCCGGCTCCGCTCAAATGATTTTCTTCCAATCGAGCCGTAATATTTTTAGATGTTGCAGCAGCCCATTGCATTTTAGCCGCAGCATCTGAATGACCCAACGTAGATGCTTGATTTGAAAGCGCTTGCATAGCGGCGGCTAACATGGCGAATGCCTGCGAAAGCGGTAATGCCTGTTCAGCTACATATTCAAACCCGCTGCTGTGTTCAAATGAATCTGCCAACTCAATGAATAAAGATTTTATCTGTTCCACCTCTTCGGGGGGCTGGTCTTCGTTTAAATCAGACAATTGTTCCGTAATGTGGCGGATAATCTTGGAAAAGATTAAACCTTCCTGATTTTCGTTCGATGGTTCGTCCATAATAGGTTTGTTCATTTGTCTGCTCTGGAGTCTGCTCTAATGCTAATCGCCGATAAAATTCTTAGTTGCGGGTTTAACTTGATCCATTGCCGAATTAAAGACTTTTAAGGCCGAGATCGTTCATGTATACGGTATACCAAGACAATGAGTTGTAAATTGGTTGGCAACAATGCTTACCTTCGGTGCAGCGACCTCGCCTGTGATAATACAGTGGCATGGGCCGTTTCGCATTGAATTTTTGTTCATTCTGAGGCCGTAGCGCCTGTTGAGCGCCCTGAGCCCCGTCGTTTTCGGAGATAATTATGACGCACACCGCCGCCGAACAGCATGCAAATCCCAAAAGTGATTTGGAGATTTCACAAGAAGCATCAATGAAGCCTATTTTGGGAATTGCTGAGGAGCGGCTTGGAATTCCGGCTGAATCCATGGAGCCTTATGGTCATTACAAGGCTAAGGTCTCCCTCGATTATACCAATTCATTAGCTGATAAACCTGACGGCAAAATGATCCTTGTGACTGCGATCACGCCGACACCTGCGGGTGAAGGAAAGACCACGACGACGGTCGGTCTCGGCGATGCGCTGAATAAGATTGGCAAGAAGGCGATGATTTGCCTGCGTGAACCTTCCCTCGGCCCTTGCTTTGGGATGAAAGGGGGGGCTGCGGGTGGTGGTTACGCACAGGTCGTGCCAATGACAGACATCAACCTGCATTTCACTGGCGATTTTCATGCCATCGGAATCGCCAACAATTTGTTGGCAGCCATGGTCGATAATCACATTTACTGGGGGAATAAGCTCGGGATCGATGCGCGCCGTGTCACTTGGCGCCGGGTTGTTGATATGAATGATCGTGCCATGCGCTCAATCGTTGCCAACTTAGGCGGCGTTGCAAATGGTTTCCCCCGGGAAGACCATTTTGATATCACGGTAGCATCTGAGGTGATGGCGATCTTCTGCTTGGCGACAGACCTTGATGATCTGCAACGGCGTCTTGGCAACATTGTCGTTGGCCTGACCCGCGAGCGGAAGCCTGTCCGCGCCTCAGAACTCAACGCTTCTGGCGCTATGACGGCACTATTGAAGGATGCTCTTGCGCCTAATCTGGTGCAGACTTTGGAAAACAACCTCGCCTTTATTCATGGCGGTCCTTTTGCAAATATTGCACACGGTTGTAATTCTGTACTGGCAACGAAGACGGCGCTTAAATTAGCCGATTATGTTGTCACCGAAGCTGGCTTTGGTGCGGACCTTGGAGCCGAGAAATTTCTCGATATCAAATGCCGGAAATCAGGCCTGGCGCCTTCCGCCGTTGTTATCGTTGCCACGATTCGCGCGCTAAAAATGCACGGTGGCGTTGCCAAGGATGATCTCAAGAATGAAAACGTCGACGCGACTAAAGCTGGACTTGAAAACTTGGGTCGACACATTGAGAACATTAAAGGCTACGGTCTGCCGGTGGTCGTGGGGATCAATAAGTTCTCCGCTGATACAGATGCCGAAGTCCAGGCCGTTTTGGATTATTGTTCAGAGCGTGGCGTGAAGGCAGTTGAGTCTGACCACTGGGCCGACGGCGGCAACGGTGCTATTCCCTTGGCTGAAGCCGTTGTTGAGACCATCGATAACGAAATCGCTGATTTCAACTTCCTCTATCCTGATGACATGCCGATCCTTGAGAAAATTAAGACGGTTGCTCAGAAGATTTATCGGGCTGATGACATTAGCGTTGATAAGTCCGTGGCAACACGGGTTAAGGATCTGGAGGACTTGGGCTTTGGAAACTACCCGGTTTGTATCGCTAAGACTCAGTACAGCTTCTCTGCCGACCCGACCGTGAAGGGGGCTCCAACCGGTCACACGTTGCCGGTTCGCGAAGTACGGCTTTCGGCCGGGGCCGAGTTCATTGTCGCGGTCTGTGGTGATATCATGACAATGCCGGGCCTTCCCCGGGTTCCGTCGGCCGATAGCATTGGTGTTGATGAAAACGGCGAAATCGTCGGATTGTTCTAAAGCGATCCTTCGCGCACCCTTAGAAAGAATGTATTCGGAAAGATCGTCCCCGCCATTAAGGTTGGGACGATTTTTTTATTTGGGAGCATTCAATATTTGGCCTATGCTCTCTTTGGTAAACTTAATTAGGACAAATTAAATATAACTGAGAGTGGCTTTTTTCGTCGTGCCAGGCTCTACCGTGCCGGAATATTCAATGTCGCAAGATAGCCTATCCAATTTATCGAAGGCCCAACTTATTGCCAAAGTTGAGGCGTTGGAACTGCGCTGCGCGGCAGGTGAGCAACAAAACCAGCCTGGGCCGCAGATCAACCAATTCAGGGATGCTATTGAAAGTTTAACCGGCGGAATCGCCTATTTTGATAAAGACGACCGGATGGTTTTCTGTAACGAGAATTTTCGACTGGCCCGTCCAGGTATGGAAGACTTCATTAAGCCGGGCATGCGCTTTGTCGACTTTCTTCGTGAGCGCCCAAAAAAAGGGACCTTGGATGACGATCAGGCTCGTGATGAGGACTGGATCATTGAACGCATGAAAGCCCATTTAAATCCGGGACGCCCGCTGCAACGCCGCTTAGATAGCGGTCAAATAATTCAATTGAATGAATACAAGACCAACGACGGCGGCATCGTTCTCGTGCGGACGGATATAACAGAGACTAAAAATACCGAAGAAAATTTGCGTCAGGCCGAAGAAAGATTTCACACACTGATTGATAATGCCAAACAGGGCATACTTGTGCACCGTAATCGAGTGCCACTTTATGCCAATCAAGCCTTGGCTGATTTACACGGTTACAATTCACCTAGTGAAGTTCTTGCCCTGGAATCAACTCGGGAGTTGATGAGCCCCGAGCACATTCAAGTTTATGGCGATCACCATGAGCGAAGGCTTCGAGGAGAAGTCATAACAGAGGCGGAAGAAGTGCGGTCTTTGCACAAATACGGTGACACATTCTGGGTGCAACGGCATTCATTCGTTATCGACTGGGGCGGCGTCCCGGCCGTATGTTCAATCCGAACCAATATCGAAGACCGCAAACGTTCCAGGCTGTGTCAAAACGCGAAGCATGATATGATTCTCCCATAGTTTTGGCGGGAGGGTTTTATGAAGCGTTTTGTTGAAGGTGAGGATCGCAGCCAAAGCACATTGTTTCCCGAACGACTGGATGATTATGTTGGTGAG
>JABJKH010000024.1 GCA_018660465.1 Rhodospirillaceae bacterium | reverse complement strand
GTGTTTTACCGCTCATGACTAAACCATTGGAGAACTTGAGTTGAGAACAAAATTGTACCGCAGCCTCGTATTAATATCGGCGATATTGGCAATTTCGGCGATTTTGGCCATATCGTCCCCACATGCAAGCGCAGAAGCGGTTAAAAACTCGATAACTTCTTTAAAAATGCCAAAAGCGCCGCGTAATTTTCAGGCGACAAACCCTAGTCGACCAGCGCCTAAATTGGTGTTTTACGATGCTGATAATAAGCCGCTGGAAATTTCTGAATACAAAGGGCGAGGCATCGTTTTAAATTTTTGGGCGACGTGGTGCGCACCCTGCGTCAAGGAAATGCCTGATCTTGATCGGCTGAATGCACTGTTGAAGAAAGAAGGAATTGACGTACTGGCCCTCTCCGTTGACCGCGATGCGCTGAGATTGTCGAAGAAATTTTATAAAATAAACGAAATTCGCCACATGCCGATTCTTATCGATAAGAATCGCAAGGTTCTTAGGCGGTTGAGCATTCGCGGCCTACCGACCACGGTTCTTTTTACTCCGGACGGCATGGAAGTCGGTCGTATTGTTGGCGCAATCGAATGGAATTCGCCTGAAAACGTGGCATTCCTGCGTCACTTATTGGCTCCCCAAAAATGACTCTGACGTTCCCAATCCTGATAGCCATCGCCTTAGTCTTAGGTGCCTGCACCGAGAAAATTCGGTGGGAACATCCGGGACTCCCCACGGCCCAATGGGATGTAGACAAATCAACCTGCAAAAATGCGGCTGTCCTAAAGGTAAATTCAGACATCGCCATTGGCCGGGGCTTCAGTGCCCGGGATAACGATCTGCAACATGACCAATACGCCTATCAAATGGCCCGCTATGAAGGTCTTCGCAGACAGAAAAAATTGACCGAGGCTTGTATGGTCAAGAAGGGGTATCAAAAAGTTAAGGCCATTGATAAGAAAAAATAATCTAGCCCCCGCTGCAGCCATGACAGCCGCAACTTCCCCTGATAAAGTTTGACCCAACCACGTACAGATTAGGGCATTTCATTGACTGATTCTCTCTCCTCCTCCGAACGCCTAGCGGCATTTAGGAAGCAGCTTAAAGATCAAAACCTCGACGGGTTTATTGTGCCCAGGGCGGATGAG
The DNA here is from genome assembly GCA_018660465.1 of Rhodospirillaceae bacterium. NCBI lineage: Bacteria > Pseudomonadati > Pseudomonadota > Alphaproteobacteria > Rhodospirillales > Rhodospirillaceae > Rhodospirillaceae bacterium. The sequence goes on along the minus strand of JABJKH010000024.1, from coordinate 46,117 downwards.
CACCAGGGTGAGTACGTTCCTGGGCATGCGGACCGCTTGGCATGGCTGACCGGATTTACCGGGTCGGCGGGTAATGCCGTGATCCTGCAAGACTGTGCCGCTTTGTTTGTCGATGGGCGCTATACGTTGCAGGTTCGAAATGAATCTGACGAAACCCATTATGACTTTCCCTCTTTCACAGAAGAACCGCCAGCCAAATGGATTGCCAAGCACATAACGGCTGGCGCTAAATTGGGCTATGATCCGTGGCTGCACACGCCCCATCAGGTCACGCGGTTTAAAACCGCGTGCGCCAAGGCTGACGCTGAATTGGTAGCATGCAGCGAAAATCCGATTGATGCCATTTGGTCTGATCAACCGCCACCACCAGTTTCCCCGGCGATTCCTTTGGCAGCAGAATTTACTGGCCGAACGTCGCTGGAAAAGCGGAGTGATATCGGGAATAAGCTCCAGGCAGAGAACCTGGACGCCGCTGTCCTTGCCGCCCCTGACTCGATCTCGTGGCTGTTGAACATGCGCGGTGATGATGTTCCCTATTCACCCTTGGTCTTGTGTTTCGCGCTTGTCCATAGGGATGGCGACGTCGATCTATTTATCGATCAGCAAAAAATTACCGATGAACTCGCCGCTGCCTTGGATGACGGCATTAGGATTCGAAGCCGGAATGAAATGGCAGATACCTTGGATATGACGGGCCGCTCTGAAAAATCGGTTTCCCTGGATCCGAATGGCGTTCCCGCGTGGATTCAGAAAAGGTTAAATCAGGCCGGGGCAAGTGTCGTCTTTGCCGACGATCCCTGCCAACTGCCCAAGGCTATTAAAAACGATACCGAAATGAATGGCATCCGCGACGCCCATCAGAGGGACGGTGCAGCGCTGACCCAGTTCTTAGCATGGCTGGCCAAAGCGGCACCCGCAGGCGATGTTACAGAAATTTCCGCCGCTGATAAATTAGCCCAATACCGTAGGGCCAATGAATCCTTCCGAGGTCTGAGTTTCACCACCATCTCCGGGTCGGGCCCCAACGGCGCCATTGTTCATTATCGCGTTACGCCAGACTCCAACCGCACCTTAGATCAAGGCTCATTGTATCTCGTCGATTCGGGTGCTCAGTATCCGGACGGCACAACAGACGTCACCCGGACCATCGCCATCGGGAAACCCAGCAATGAAATGCGCAATCGATTTACCCTGGTCCTCCAGGGCCACATCGCCTTGGCGCGGGCGACATTCCCCAAAGGCACCACAGGATCGCAATTGGACCCCTTGGCCCGACGGGCACTTTGGGCCGCAGGATTGGACTATGAGCATGGCACCGGCCACGGCGTTGGCCATTACCTAAGTGTCCATGAAGGTCCGCAAAGAATTTCCAAGGCCGGAAATACCATCGCACTTCAAGTCGGCATGGTGATCTCTAACGAACCTGGGTACTATAAAACCGACGAATACGGCATCCGCATCGAAAATCTGCAAGCTGTGTGCGCAGTTGATACACCGGAAAGAGGGGAGAAGGAACTTTTTGGCTTTGAAGTTCTGACCCTGGCCCCAATCGACTTGGCCTTGATTGAAACATCAATCTTAACGGCAGAAGAAATTGAGTGGCTGAACGCCTATCATGCGCGGGTTAAGGCTGAAATTGGGCCTCTGGTGGATGACGCCACCCGAGCCTGGCTGGAAACTGCGACCCAACCCATTCGCTAAATTTGGTACAAATAGACCTTACTGCGATGAAGATCGTCAGCTGTGATTTCTTGAACCGGCGTCCAACTTCGGACCTGGAAGAAATTGGACAAGACCAAGGTGCCGGGCTTTAGTTCAGCTTCAAACTTGGGTTTAAGCTTAGCCATACCGTCCGCGTGAATATAAACAACCACCAGTGCTGCCGACGATAAATCAGCCGACAAATAGTCCCGACGAAGAAATTTCAAGTTGCTTTGTCCCGCTCGGCGCCCCCTAAACCATGAATACAGCCACGGCAAAGGCGAAATCTCGTAACCCCGTACCGGGCAATTTGGATAACGCCGGGCCAAAGGCAGGGCCAATGTCCCCCAGCCGGACCCCAGTTCGAACACAGTTCCCTCCAAATGATCCGGCAACATATCGAACATTGTGCGACGGACCTTGGCTGAAGACGGCATTGGGGAAATCCCTGTGCGCAGGGCGTAAATAAATATGAGACCGATAACCACGAGAACGGTTCCCAAGGCCACCAAATCTATGCTCACACCAATTTCATTAAATTCTTTCATTTATCGCGTGCACCAATTTTTGAGTCAGGATATTATTTTTAAACTTGAAATGTTGATTTTTAGCATGAGTTTCCTTATTGGAAGTTCTATATATATACCGTAATGGGTGCTTGTCTCGATGATCCGCAAGCATCTTTGTTGATAACCTTAGTAAGGTGACACGCTAAATGGGATTGTTTGGTAGCAAGAAAAAGTCTGATAAACCGGTCGCGGTTGGACCGCCGGTTGATCCCCATTGGGTTAAATCTCCAGTTGGAAACTTTTATAAGTTTAACAGCCTGGACCCTGAGGACCTTGGCCTTGAAGGACAGTCGGCCGTCTTCGTTATATGGCACGCTGGCGTCAAGCCCGGTTGGGTTTACGTGGCGCAGACCGGTGATTTGGCCAAGGCATTACATGCCGTCGCCCAAGAAGATGAAATCATGCAATATGATATTCGTGGTGGCCTGTACGTAACATGGTCCCTGATTAAGCAGGAATTTCAGAACGGCGTGGTTAGGTATCTCACAAATTCAATGGATTTGTTAGTTGAGAACCCTAATGAACCCGGCATGAAAATTACCCCGGTCCCCGTGTTCGCACCGGGTATGGAGCCTAAGAAAGAATAGCGTTCAGCCGCCCATCCCATAAACCATCCCAAGCAATACGCCGCCCAGCACGATTCGGTAGAGTACGAACGGCGTGAAGGTTGCCCGTTTAAGCCACGCCATCAGCATCGCAATTACCACCAACGCGGAAAAGAACGCGAGACCTGCGGCCATCCCTGCTTGCGTGGTCAGTGCCGCATCGCCGGATTGATAGAGCTCATACCCCTTGAGCGTCCCTGCTCCCAAAATTGCCGGGATTGAAAGCAGCATGGAAAACCGCGCTGCATCAGATCGCTCCATACCCAAAAATCGCGCCGCCGTCATGGTAATGCCGGACCGACTGGTACCAGGGATCAGCGCTAAGGCTTGAGCGCAGCCAATAAACAGGGCATCAACGAATTTCAGATGTTCGACCCGGCGGACGGTCATTCCCACTTTGTCTGAAATATAAAGCAAAATGCCAAACCCAAAGGTTGCCCAGCCAATGACCTCGACACTTCTGAACGCGTTTGGATAATACGTATTCATGACATATCCGGCGCCAATAACCGGCAACGTGCCAACGATCAAATACCACGCTAAGATCGCCCCAGGGTCGTTTCTGCCTTGGAGCAAGCGGATGAGGCCGCCCATAATGCCGAAAAGATCACGCCAGAAATAAAGTATGACTGCGCCAAGGGTCCCGACGTGGACAGCAACATCCATAAGCAAGCCCTGGTCCGGCCAGCCACTTACGACCGGTACCAGTTCTAGATGAGCCTGACTGCTAATCGGTAGGAATTCAGTAACCCCCTGAACGATGGCAAGAACAACGATTTGCAATACCGACATCAGAGCCTCAAACCTGAATTCATAGAAACAAACAAATATTATCTCGGCAGTTCGGTCGACCCCATTAAGAACTCATCCACAGACCGCGCACATTGCCGACCTTCACGGATCGCCCAAACGACAAGAGATTGTCCCCGACGCATATCACCGGCCGCGAAGACTTTATCAACCGACGTCTGATAGTCATCTGTATTGGCCTGAACATTACCACGTCCATCAAGTTCAGCACCTAAGTCTTCTAACATACCTTCGTGAAATGGGTGCACGAAGCCCATGGCAAGGAAAACCAGATCAGCCTTGATTTCTTCTTCCGAGCCTTCGACTTCTTGGAGTTGTCCTTCGTTCCATTCAACACGGATGGTCTTAAGCGCGGTTACCTTACCATTTTCGCCAACAAATTCCTTGGTCGTAATGGCCCAATCGCGCGCTGCCCCTTCTTCGTGAGACGTCGAAGTACGAAGCTTCATCGGCCAGTTCGGCCACGTCAGTGCTTTATCTTCTTTTTCCGGCGGTTTTGGCATGATCTCAATTTGGGTGACGCTTTTAGCACTATGGCGGAACGATGTGCCGACACAGTCAGACCCGGTATCACCGCCGCCAATGACAACGACATCTTTATCCGTCGCCATAATGCCAATATCGTCTGGAATGGTCGTGCCATGATTCCGACGATTCTGTTGGGTCAGAAAGTCCATAGCGAAGTGTACACCGTCCAGTTCGCGCCCGGGAACCGGCAAATCACGTGGGTCTTCAGACCCGCCGGTTAGCGCAACTGCATCGTATTCATCAATGAGGTCGCTGATTTGAATATCCACACCAATATGACTGTTTGGCCGGAACTCAACGCCTTCGGCATCCATCTGCGCCAAACGGCGATCAATGAGATCTTTTTCCATCTTAAAGTCAGGAATGCCGTAGCGCAGCAACCCGCCCATGCGTTCGTTCTTTTCAAACAACACAACCGAATGCCCCACCCGGGCCAATTGCTGAGCGCAGGCCAAGCCTGCAGGGCCTGAGCCCACCACAGCGACTTTCTTGCCGGTGCGATGGGCGGGAATTTGTGGTTCAACCCAGCCTTCTTCCCAAGCTTTATCAATAATTGCGCACTCAATGGTCTTAATCGAAACCGGATCATCAAAGATGTTCAGCGTACAGGCTTCTTCGCACGGCGCTGGGCAAATACGGCCGGTGAATTCCGGGAAGTTATTGGTTGAATGCAGCACCTGAATGGCTTCGCGGTATTCGCCCTTGAACACCAAGTCGTTCCAATCAGGAATGATATTGTTTACCGGGCAGCCTTGGTGGCAGAACGGGATTCCGCAATCCATGCAACGGGCGCCTTGGCGGGAAAGTTCCTCCGGCGCCAAGTCGTACATGAATTCGTTGAAATGCTTGGTGCGCTCTTCCACCGAAGCGTAGTCGCGAACGCGCTTAGCGTATTCTAAAAAGCCAGTGGGTTTACCCATGGATCAATCCCCCACCGCGACGGCCGCGCAGGGCTGGCCCCGCATGCGTGCTTTTTCGGCCATTTTCATCAACGCGCGACGGTAATCGACTGGCATGACTTTAACAAACTTCTGCAGATAGTCGTCCCAGTTATCCAAAATTTCCTGAGCCCGTGAGCTGTTGGTATATTTCTTGTGATTCTCGATCAGAGTATGAAGCCGCATCGAATCGTAGCGAGTCATGTCGTGCATTACATCGACCAAGCCATGGCCCTCCAAGTCGCCCTTTTGATGGCGGCCTTGGTCATGGTGCAGATCTTCATTTGGAATCGGCTCAAGCTCCACCATGGAGAGATTACAGCGCTGTTCAAAATCGCCTTCTTCGTCCAAGACATAAGCTATGCCGCCGCTCATACCTGCTGCAAAGTTGCGACCAGACTGGCCAAGAACAACGACAATGCCGCCGGTCATGTATTCACAGCCGTGGTCACCAACCCCTTCAACGACAGCCGTGGCACCTGAATTACGAACCCCGAAGCGTTCACCTGCGACACCCCGGAAATAGGCTTCACCTCCGGTTGCGCCATACAGGACAACATTACCGATGATGATATTTTCTTCTGGTTTGAACTGAACGTTCTCAGCCGGATAGATCATCAAGCGACCGCCGGACAGTCCCTTGCCGGTGTAATCGTTGGCGTCACCAACATGTTCAATTGTTATACCGTGGGCCAGAAACGCGCCAAAGCTTTGGCCGGCTGAGCCGCTGGATTTAATATAGATCGTGTCATCGGGTAGGCCTGCGTTGCCATATCGTTTGGCAATTTTGTTCGAAAGCATCGTGCCGACCGTGCGGTTGATGTTCAGAACCGAGGTTTCAATTTGTACCGGCGTGCCGTTTTCAATTGCAGGCTGGGCTTTCTCGATCAGCATATTATCAAGCGCTTTGTCGAGGCCATGGTCCTGGCCTTCGCAGTGATAAATCGGAACGTCAGGGCCCATGTCCGGTTTGTGCAAGAGCTTGGTATAATCCAGCCCTTTCGCCTTCCAATGATCAATCGCCGTCCGCATATCAAGCAAGTCCGAGCGACCGGTCATTTCTTTCATTGTGCGGAAGCCAAGCTTAGCCATGATGGTGCGTAATTCCTCAGCCACAAAGAATAGGAAGTTCACGACATGCTCTGGCTCGCCCTTAAAGCGCTTACGGAGTTCGGCGTCTTGCGTCGCGATACCGACAGGACACGTGTTCAGATGACATTTGCGCATCATAATGCAACCCGTCGCGATCAAGGCAGAGGTCGCGAAGCCAAATTCATCGGCTCCCAACAGCGCCCCAATGGCCACGTCCCGACCCGTGCGAATACCACCATCAACTTGCACAGCAATGCGGCTTCGGAGTCTGTTCAGCACCAAGGTCTGCTGCGTTTCAGCGAGACCGATTTCCCAGGGACTTCCCGCATGCATGACGGATGTCAGCGGGCTCGCTCCCGTGCCGCCGTCATAGCCAGAAATCAGGACATGATCGGCATGAGCCTTGGAAACACCCGCAGCAATTGTGCCGACCCCAACAGTCGAGACCAACTTAACCGAAACACGCGCTTCTCTGTTGGCGTTCTTGAGATCATGAATGAGCTGCGCCAAGTCTTCGATAGAGTAAATATCATGATGCGGCGGCGGTGAAATGAGACCGACACCTGGGGTTGAGTATCTGACCTGGGCGATTGTCTGATCGACTTTGTGGCCCGGCAGTTGGCCACCCTCACCGGGCTTGGCCCCTTGTGCCATCTTGATCTGAAGTTCATCGGCATTCGCTAAATATTCCGCCGTGACCCCGAACCGTCCAGACGCCACCTGCTTAATGGCAGAACGCATGGAATCACCATTCGGCAACGGCTTGAAACGTTCCGGCAGTTCACCACCTTCGCCGGTGTTGGACTTGCCGCCAATGCGGTTCATCGCGATTGCCAAGGTCGTGTGTGCTTCGAATGAAATGGAGCCGAAAGACATCGCCCCGGTGGCAAAGCGTTTAACGATTTCCTTGGCTGGCTCAACTTCGTCCAAGGGAATTTCGTTCGTTTCGTCGAATTTAAAATCCATCAGGCCGCGCAAAGTTTTTAGCTGCTTGGTCTGCTCGTTCATGTGACGGGCGTATTCGTCATACTTTTCTTGCCCGGCACCTCGAACTGCATGCTGCATCAACGATACTGTTTCCGGCGTCCAATGATGGACCTCACCCCGCAATCGATAGGCCATATCACCGCCCACATCCAAGTGGTTCTGATAAATCGGTGCATCACCATAGGCGAGTTGATGACGGCGAACAGTTTCTTCGGCGACCTCGGCAAGGCCGATGCCTTCAATAGCAGAAGCCGTGCCTTCGAAGTATTTTTCTATAAAGACGCTGTTGAGTCCGACCGCATCAAAAATCTGTGCGCCGCAATAGGACTGATAGGTCGAAATGCCCATCTTCGACATGACCTTCAACATCCCCTTGTCGATGGCCTTGATGTAGCGTTTGTGAACTTCCTCGGCGTCGAGTTCATCCGGCATGTCGTCCAACAAAGACGTCAGCACATCAAATGCCAAGTACGGGTTCACGGCTTCCGCGCCGTAACCTGCTAATAGACAGAAATCATGCACCAGGCGCGCTTCGCCGGTTTCTACCACAAGACCCGCATTGGTCCGGAGACCTTCGCGGATCAGGTGGTGATGGACCGCTCCTGTCGCCAACAACGCAGGGATCGCAATCCTATTTTCATCCATGCCTCGGTCTGACAAGACCAGAATATTATAGCGGTCGCGAACAACTTCTTCAGCGCGCTTACAAATACCTTCAACGGCAGCAGCCATGCCTTCCGCACCGTCTTCTGCGGCGTAGCAGATATCCAGGGTATAGGTCCTGAACGCTTTGCCGACGTTGAATTCAAAGTGACGTATTTTTTCAAGGTCGATATTGGTCAGGATTGGCTGGCGTACTTCCATTCGGTTGTGGGTGCCGCCGGACTTCAAATCTAACAGGTTCGGTCGCGGGCCAATCAAAGATACCAGCGACATCACCAATTCTTCGCGAATGGGATCGATCGGCGGGTTGGTAACCTGGGCGAAGCATTGCTTGAAATAATCCGAAAGCATCTTCGGTCTGTCGGACAGCACCGCAGGTGGCGTATCTCGACCCATCGCACCGACCGGGTCCTGACCCGTCACTGCCATAGGTTCTAAGAAAAACTTTTGGTCTTCCTGGGTGTAGCCGAATGCCTGCTGGCGGTTCAATAGGGTTTTATCGTTAGGCGGCAAAGGCGCACTTTTAGCCGGCAAGTCTTCCAACATGATCTGCGTTTTATCGAGCCAATCCTGATACGGATTAGCGTTAGCCAAGTCTGCCTTTAATTCTTCGTCATCAATAATGCGTCCCTGCTCCAGATCAATCAGGAACATCTTACCCGGTTGCAGGCGCCATTTCTGGACGATTTTTTCTTCTGGAATTGTAATCACGCCGACTTCGGAACCCATCACCACCAAGTCGTCTTCGGTCACCACGTAGCGGGCTGGACGCAAGCCGTTTCGGTCCAAGGTCGCGCCGATTTGACGACCATCGGTGAAAGCGACCGCTGCGGGGCCGTCCCACGGTTCCATCAAGGCTGCGTTGTATTCATAAAATGCGCGGCGTTTTTCATCCATCAAAGGGTTATTGGACCAAGCTTCTGGGACCATCAACATCATCGCGTGCGCCAGTGAATAGCCGCCAGACACCAAGAGTTCCAATGCGTTATCAAACGTTGCGGAATCAGATCGTCCTTCGATCAACAAGGGCCACAGCTTATCTAGATCATCGCCTAGAATTTCCGATTTCATGGAACTGCGGCGTGCCGCCATCCAATTAATGTTACCCCGAACCGTATTGATTTCGCCGTTATGACAGAGATAGCGGAACGGTTGCGCCAATTCCCATGACGGGAAGGTATTGGTCGAAAAACGCTGGTGCACAAGCGCCAACGCCGAGTCCAATGTTTCGTCTTGTAAATCCAAGTAATAGTCAGCAACCCGACCGGCCAGGATCATGCCTTTGTAGCACAACGTCCGCGCCGACATTGACGGGATGAAAAAGTCCAGCCCTGGCATTTCCCGGACACCGCGCTGGATTTGCTTGCGGATGACAAAGAGTTTGAGTTCGAACGCGTCCGTGTCGGCACAATTTTTGCCGCGCGCAATGAATCCCTGACGAATTCGGGGCTCCATCGGTTTGACGCTTTCGCCAAGAACCGAACTATCAACAGGAACGTCACGCCAGCCTAAGAATTTTTGGCCTTCGGCTTTTACGTTATCAAGAAATATTTTCTCGCAGGTATCGTATTTTGTATCGTCATGGGGGAAGAACACCATCGCCACGCCATAGTCGCCCACGGCGGGTAAATCGATGCCCAGACCCTTAGTTTCTGCGCGCAGAAACGTGTCTGGAATCTGGATTAATATTCCCGCGCCATCGCCGGCTAACGGATCAGCGCCCGCGGCACCCCGATGGGTTACGTTATCAAGGACCTGAAGGCCTTGTTTTACGATTTCATGACTTTTGCGATTCTTTATGTTCGCGACGAAGCCGATGCCACAGGCATCATGCTCGTTCAGCGGGTCATAAAGCCCCTGTTTCGGGGGCATGCCAGGATAATTTCCGTTCTTTTCTCTCATATAATCCCATTTCCGGATCGCGGTGGACTTCGGTTGCAGGGTAAATCCTGCAATCTCACCGGTTCCAGCCAATTACACCCAAAGCCAAATACAGTCGAAAAGGGCCCTGAAGGCGGCTCATCCGGCTGCCTCTGGGCCCTATTTGGCTTAATTTTCCTTCTATTTAACGAAAAATTTTGGTCTGGACAAGCACAAGGCCGCAATGCTCGATTGAATTTTAAGTATATCTTGTGGAGAAATAGTAATGCGTATTTGGATAATCTTGGGCGGACTCAATGGCTTAGCCGCTGTGATCGGAGGTGCTTTTGGCTACCATAGCCTGGAGGCTGACTCTGCGGCGCGCGATTTTTTTGCCATGGGCGTCCAATATCATATGTGGCACGCCCTCGCGTTGCTGGCCGTCGCGTGGCTAACGTCGAAAAACACCGGCGGCATCCGCAAAGTCGTAAATATTGCAGGTTGGGCGTTCACGGCTGGCATCGTGATGTTTTCAGGAACCCTCTATGCCCTGGCAATCACCGGCGACGTTTTGGTCCCCGGCGCAGCCCCCACAGGCGGCGGGCTGTTAATGGTAGGGTGGTGCGCCCTAATCGCGGCCGGAATTAGAAAAAAATAAATTAAAAAGAAATACGGCGGTTTCAATCGATTTTTAACATGTCCCGCGTAGTGTCATAGAATTCTAGGCCCAGGAAAATGTTGGGGGGCGGCAGCATGGTGGGGATCAAGAGACGCCGAGTATATGAGATTCTAGACGCGGGACGAACCGATAGTGCATTGGGTCGTACGGTTGATATTGCGCTGATGACATTGATCTCACTCAATGTGATTGCGGTGATTCTAGAATCAGTTCCTACATACGAAGCCGCGTACGGCCAGTTCTTCTTTGCCTTTGAAGTCTTTTCGGTAGCGCTTTTCACCATCGAATACCTTTGTCGGGTTTGGTCGGTCGTTGATCATGAAGATGAATCTCTCGGATATCGCTCCCCGATAATGGGCCGACTTCGCTACATGCTTACCCCTATGGCGATTATCGATTTGTTGGCAATCATTCCATTTTATCTCACGATCTTTTTCCAAGTCGATCTTCGGTTCCTGCGTGTGCTCAGGCTGTTTCGAATATTCAAGCTCACCCGTTATTCTTCGTCGATGACTCTGCTGCTAAGCGTCTTAAAAGAAGAAGCCAAGCCGATAGCAGCCTCCATGTTTGTCTTAATCCTACTGGTGATCATCGCCGCCAGCATGACTTACTTAGCCGAGCACACAGCCCAGCCTGATAAGTTCGGCACCATTCCGGCTGCCATGTGGTGGGCCATCATCACCATGACGACTGTCGGGTATGGCGACGTGATCCCGGTGACTGTCTTTGGCAAAATCCTTGGGGCGTGCATTGGAATTATTGGCATGGGCATGGTTGCCCTGCCGGCGGGCTTACTCGCGTCCGGCTTCAATTCCGCCCTCCACCGCCGCCGCAGGGAATACGAGGAAGCCGTCGAAGAAGCGTTGGTCGATGGCGTTCTGTCTCATGCCGAAATTAAACAACTGGAAGAAGCCCAGGAAGAACTGGGAATTACAGCCGAAGACGCGATGGAACTTCTAGAAACCGGCCTCCGCCGCTCTGGTGCCGCCGTCTACGCCTGCCCCCATTGCAACAAGCCGCTGTATCATCAATCCGCTGGTTTGGGGGATGATGAATAGGCTTAATCTTTCGACCTAGCCTTCTCCGCCAACGCCACCAACGTCGCCCGACACGACGCTGCATCGTGGATAGGTTCATCGAAATTCAGCCGCGTGTAGGTGTTTTTCAGTTTTAGGTCCAGGCCGTCAGGGTCAACGCCGATCATTTTCCAGGCCTTGCCACGTTTGCCCAGCAGCTTATTTGCATACAGCCCGACGGCGTCTGCGTGGTCTGTGTTCATGTGATGAACAACATCGGTTTCGCACTCTGCCATGGCTTGGGCGGCGTTCGCATCAACTGCTGCTTGGTCTTTTGAGAGCCAAAGAGCGGAGGCGAAACCGCCGACAAAGTGCAGGCGCTCCGCCTCGACCCGATAAAAATTGAAATCGCTGAAGTCTGAATAAAGTTTTGCCGCAGGATGACGTGCAATGAAGCGCCGGGCATGGTCGGGCGCATCGCTCGGCTTTATGTATCCCTGAACCGTTAGCCTGGGACCGGATTGCGGATTGGGCAGACCAGAGGCCGCCTCAAACAATAAAGAGACTCGGTCGTCGGTTTGCACGTTCCGGGTATGGTCCGCCAAATCGGAAAGCAACAACAGCGGTGCTGTGTCCATATCAAAGGCGACCGTCACCAAGGAGGCATAGGGGCCGCCATCCATAAGCGAGCCGAGAGTGGCCGTCCGACTGGCCCGCATCAGCACACGAGCTTCCCTCGCAGCCGCTTGCGTTGATATATCCGGCGCAGGGATTTCTTTAGGCGACACTTTCAGCGGAATCCTCATCTTGAGTTTCTTTGCTCTCAGACTTTACGACCTTTGTGAAATCTGTGTAATCAGATTCACGTATATGGACGATTAAATCAGCAACTGCGTCGGCAGGCATCCCTAAGTCTTGCAGGATTTGACCGCCAAGTTGCAGGCCGGATTCGACGTTATCGGGAACGACCAAGTTCGCCCCTAAGGCGACCAATTCAGTCGTTGTTTTCACATCCCGCGCACGCGCATAAACCGGCAATGCTGGCCAGTACCGGCGAATATTCGTCACCGTGTGAGCAATTGTATCCGTACGATCCAAAGCGACAATAACTGCGGCTGCCCGGTCCGCACCCGCCTTATCCAGCATGACTTTGCGGCGGGCATCGCCGTAGAATACAGGGATATTGATCTTTCTGCATTCGGTGATCCGCCGCGGATCAAGATCCAGCGCCACGTAGGGAATTTTTTCGCCATCCATCAGCTTCGCCACGGTCTGACCACCACGACCAAAGCCGGCAATGATCACATGGTTTTCCAGTTGATCAGTCTCGGCCCGACTGATCCCACCGCGCTGCGCGTCCTGACCCTGCATATGCATTGCGATGCGACGGCCACCATTGGCAACAAGAGGTGTGACCAGCATCGAAAGACCAGCAACGATTAAGACGACCTGTCCGATCTCATCACTGATGATCCCGCTCACCATTGCCGCCCCAATGACCACGAAGGCGAATTCACCGCCTTGGCCTAAGGCGAGGCCAACATGAAAAGCAAGATTGCTCGGCATGCGAAAGGCCAAACAAATTGCAATGATAATCAGCGCTTTAAGCGCAATTAGAACAGCCACCGCCAGCATGACCCAAGGCAAGATATCCGCGACCGCCTGGAAATTAATTGCCATGCCAACCGACATGAAAAACAGCCCCAGCAATAATCCTTTGAACGGCTGGATATCGATTTCAACTTGATGTCGGTATTCGGTCTCAGCGATCAGCAAGCCTGCCAAAAACGCCCCCAAAGCCATGGATAACCCCGCGTAACCTGTCCCCAAGGCCGTCCCTAGAATCGCCAACAACGTAACCGCCATAAAAATTTCCGGATTGTGTAGACCTGCGACATGGCGAAACAGCGGCCTGAGCACCATCCGTCCAATAAATAGAATTCCACCAACCGCCATGACGGCCTTAATCAAAGCCACTGCGGCTTCGCGTAAAACATCATTGTCGCCGTTCGGCCCGAAAATATTGACCAAAAACAATAAGGGAACCACGGCGAGATCTTGAAACAGCAGGATCGAAAAAGCAGTTCGACCCCGCCATGAAGCAATCTCACCGCCCTCGACAAACAATTGCATGACCATCGCCGTCGAAGACAACGCCAAGCAAAATCCAATAATAATTGCTACTTTGGGCGTGGCACCCGCAAACCATATAAGTCCACCAATTGCCAATCCGGTTACGACAACTTGAGTGAGACCGATGCCAAACACGGCTTTCCGCATCGCCCAAATGCGTTCGTAGGAGAGTTCGAGACCGATGGTGAACAACAGGAAGACGACACCCAGTTCCGCCAAGGCCCGCACTTCTTCCGCATCGTCAATGATGGCGAAACCAAAGGGGCCAATCGCAACACCAGCGACCAGGTACCCCAGCACGGCGCTCCATTTCATCCTTTGGAACAACGGAACGATAAACGCCGTCGCCACCAAAAAGATCATAATTTCACGCAGCAGAGGTATTTCTTCTAAATGGGTCAAAGTTGGCGCCTCCAGCGCCTAATGTGCCCGCAATGAATGCGTATAATTAGTAAGATATTTAGCATTCTTACAAAGATTATGGGGCCAGCGCAAAAAAATGGCATAATGCCGCTTTAATTTTGCCATAAACATACCGTCATCTGCCCTCTACGATAAATTCAAGCTTCTTTGCGGTCCCCGGGATTGGAGCGCATAATAGAGGCCAAACGGGAGTAAACGACATGCAGCACTCAATTGCCCTAGTAGACGATGACCGCAATATTCTGACATCCGTATCCATGGCCTTGGAGGCAGAGGGATACGCTGTTCACACCTATACCGACGGTGCGAGCGCTTTGATTGGTCTCAACCGCCAGCCCGTTGACCTCGCCGTACTCGACATCAAAATGCCGCGTATGGACGGTATGGAATTGTTGGGAAAAATTCGCAGCAAAAGTAATTTACCGGTAATTTTTCTCACCTCCAAAGACGACGAGATCGACGAAGCCTTAGGCCTGCGCGAGGGCGCGGATGATTATATCAAAAAACCATTTTCTCAGCGTCTGCTGATCGAACGCATTCGCGCTGTGCTGAGACGCAATGAGGTGAGCCAGTCAGACGCCAGTGACGAAATGATAGAGCGCGGTAATCTCGTGCTGGATCCGGCCCGTCATCTCTGCTCCTGGAATGCAAAAGAGGTCAACTTGACCGTCACCGAGTTCTTGCTGCTACAGGCCTTGGCCCATCGACCGGGACACGTCAAAAACCGCGATCAATTGATTGATGCGGCCTATGGCGAGAACCTATACGTGGATGATCGAACCATCGACAGCCACATCAAACGGCTGCGTAAAAAGCTCAAGAAAGTTGACGAAGAGTTCCAGCACATCGAAACTCTCTACGGTGTAGGATACAGATACCGAGCAGAGTAAGATTCCAAGGATTTATCTTGAGCGACACGCCCGTAAATGCGCGCCTAATCTCACCGATTACCCGGCGAATCCTGGCTGTCAATTTGCTGGCTCTGATTATCTTGGTCAGTGGCATGTTGTATATGGGCGAATACAAAAGGACGCTTATCGAGACAGAATTTGCGCGGCTTAAAACCCAAGCTGAGCTGTTTGCAGCAGCCATGGGGGAAGGTGCCGTATCAGCAGACAATCGCTTGGGACAAAGGCTGGCCGCCGACATCACCCGAAAGATGGTCCGCCGTATGGTTGAAACCACCGGCACCCGCGCCCGCCTGTTCGCCAACGATGGGACGCTTATCGCCGATTCACGATATCTTCGGGGGGCAGTTGGCTCTATTGAAGTTTTGGAGCTTCCACCGCCGGAGGATACATCGCCTCCCATGGCGACCCTTGTCGAATTTTATGACTTTTTGTCGAAGCTCGTACCGGATCAGGAAAGTTATCCGTCCTACGTCGAAAACGCCATTCAACATGCCTCCGACTATCCTGCCGTGGTCGGTGCGTTAGCGGGCGACTCAAAATCGCGGGTATTAAAGCTACAAGACACGCTCACTCTGGTCGTCGCGGTGCCGGTCCAACGCTACAAAGAGGTCCTAGGTGCGATCATGTTGTCAAAGCATGATCACGAAATTTCGGCAACGTTGTTTCAGGTTCGACTGAATATTTTGGCCATTTCAGCCGTTGCGTTGGTGATCACGGTATTATTGTCGCTTTATCTCGCGGGCACAATTTCGCAACCCCTGCACCGCCTTTCCGTCGCCGCCGAACGGGTGCGCCACGGCAAGAGTCGGCAACACAAAATTCCCCAATTCAAAGATAGAGACGATGAAATAGGTGATCTGGCTGATTCTCTTTTTGAAATGACGGAAGCCCTGTGGAGTCGCATGGATGCAATTGAAAATTTTGCAGCAGATGTCGCCCATGAAATTAAGAACCCACTGACATCGCTGCGAAGTGCGGTTGAAACGGTGGCTCGGGTTCAAGATCCGGACCAACAACGTAAGCTGATGACCATCATCCAAGAAGATGTTATCAGGTTAGATCGATTACTGACCGATATTTCCGACGCCTCCCGGTTGGATGCAGAACTCTCTCGTGCTGTCATGAAGCCGGTCAACATCAGCCCCATTCTCTCCACCCTGGTAGACGCCTACCGCATCAGCGATGACCCTGATGCACCGAACGTGCGGATGGAAGAAATTGATGATCTGATGGTGTCCGGCATAGAAAGCCGTTTGGCCCAAGTCTTCCGCAACATGATCGGCAATGCGATTTCATTTTCGCCAGCGAACAGCGACATCATCGTAAGTGCCGTTAAAAATGGGACGACGGTCGAAATGACCGTGGCCGACCAGGGGCCGGGAATTCCGGAAGGAAAGGAAGCGGATATTTTCAACCGGTTTTACACAGAACGCCCGGAATCGGAAAAATTTGGATCGCATTCGGGTCTGGGGCTCAGCATATCGCGCCAAATCATCGAAACCCATGAAGGCGAGATGTTTGCCGAAAACTGTCGCAATGAAGATGGTACCGTTTGTGGTGCTCGTTTTGTCGTTCGCCTGCCAATAGAGATATAAAAATTATGACCCTGATCCACGGCTCATGTGTTGAAATTGATGGCGTTGGTGTTCTAATTCGAGGGCCGTCTGGCAGCGGTAAGTCTGATTTAGCCTTTCGTTTAAATGATATGGGGGCTCACCTTGTCGCCGATGATCAGTCCAAATTAACTGTTACCGGGGACGAAATCCATGTCTCGGCCCCCGCCACAATAAGTGAGAAAATGGAAGTTAGAGGGATCGGCATTGTCCATTTAGACGTCGTGCCGGAAGTCCGGCTTGGTCTGATCATTGATCTGGTTGATCGGGAGTCGGTGCCGCGCTTACCGGAGGCAGAAACATGTACACCAATGGAAAATGCCCCGGGCATTCAAGTCCCGCTCTACCGGCTTCATGCATTTGATGCGTCCACGCCTCAAAAGGTTCGCCTTGCGGTTGAAGTGGTTCGCGGGGATATAATAGTCGAAACCTAGAGAAACTGTCACATGAGCGATCCGTCTCTTAACATTCCGCCGTTTACGGACGGCAGCGATATCTCCGAAGATTCTGGTGCCCAGACATCTGCTCAGGTGTTGCTGGTAACCGGAATGTCGGGTGCTGGAAAAACATCCGCGCTTAAAAATTTGGAAGACCTCGGATATGAAGCAGTAGACAATATTCCGGTAACTCTGCTGCCCAGCCTAGCGTCGCCGCCACAGGGAACTTTGCCCGCACCAAGAGTCCGTCTGCCCATGGCCATTGGTGTCGACATCCGAACCCGCGATTTCACACCTGGTGAGGTTTTGCAACAGTTGCAAGATTTGGTGAATAGGGGCGAACGGAACGTTAAGCTATTGTTCCTCGATTGTGACGATGATGAACTGCAACGCCGCTATACCGAAACCCGCCACCGTCACCCGCTCGCCCAGGACCGGCCTGTTCGCGATGGCATTCAGCAAGAACGCCGAGTTATGTCTCCCCTACGAGACCGGGCCGATGTGGTGATCGATACCACCGGACGGGAACTGAATGAGTTGCGGCAAATTATTGAAGGGCAATTTGCGCTGGACAGTGCCCCGGGACTGACCGTCTTTATCACATCATTCTCGTTTCGCCGTGGTCTGCCCCGGGAAGCAGACCTAGTGTTCGATGTTCGCTTCCTCAGAAACCCACATTATGATGCCAACTTACGGGGCCTATCCGGCAACGACGCGGACGTCGGAACCTATATTTCTGAAGATGAGGGTTTCACCGGCTTCATTGACGGACTAAAAAGCCTGTTGGAGCCTTTGTTGCCCCGATACGTTAACGAGGGCAAAAGCTACCTGACAATTGCTGTCGGTTGTACGGGTGGGCGACACCGGTCCGTTTTTGTCGCAAATCAATTGGCTGCGTGGCTGGAAAATTTGGGACAGCGGGTCCGGCTGGGCCACAGAGACTTAGAGTGATTAAGTGTGATTTGGATTAATTTAAAATACTATCGAACGGGATTTCTACGATCATGATTGGAATTGTGCTGGTTACCCATGGACGGCTTGCCGATGAACTGGTCTCAGCCCTAGAGCATGTTGTGGGTGCTCAGGAAAAAGTTGCCACCGTCTGTATTGGGCCAGAAGACGACATGGAAAAGCGCCGTGCTGAAATATTAGAGTCCATCACCAAGACTGATGATGGCGGCGGCGTAATACTCTTGACAGATATGTTTGGCGGCACGCCGTCAAACCTAGCGATATCGGTTATGGAAAAGGCTAATGTTGAGGTCATTGCCGGGGTCAATTTACCCATGCTGATCAAGCTGGCGAGTGTTCGCAACACCGGGTCAATCGAACAAGCGTCTCAGGATGCACAAGATGCCGGTCGAAAATATATTAATATCGCATCGAAGCTATTGGCCAAAGAAACCAAATGAGTGCCAATTTAAAATCAGATGGCGCAAATTCCGTTGACGAGCCGATAACAATAGATGCTGTGGTTACTCAAAACGTTACGATTTGCAACAGCCGTGGATTACATGCCCGCGCAGCGTCAAAATTTGTTACAGTAGCAGGAAAGTTTGATGCAGAAATCACTGTCCATAGAGACGGAACAACTGTATCAGGCCGGTCAATCATGGGTTTGATGATGTTGGCCGCAGGGATCGGATGCGAAATCGAATTATCAGCAGAGGGGCTGGAAGCTGAAGAAGCGGTTTCATCGTTAGTTTCATTGGTCGAAGCTAAATTCGAAGAAGACTAAATCATCGGAAAAGTTAAACGAGGTATTGGGTGTCGAGTTCGGAACAAATTTTTGAAGGGCTGGGGGTATCGCCGGGAATCGGAATCGGCACGGCATACGTGCGCGATATTGGTATTATCGCTGTGCCGGAATACCGAATTGAACCTGAAAAAATTGCCGATGAGGTAAAGCGCTTCCGCAAGGCTGTCGCACGTTCCCGTCAGCAGATTAGGCGCATGCGGGCTAAAACCGACACCATGCACGACGCCGCGGGTGAAGAAATGGGGTTCCTGTTGGACGCCTATTTTCACATGCTGAAAGGATCCCGATTGGTCCGCGGCGCAGAACAACGCATTACCGACGGGAAACTAAACGCAGAGGCCGCTGTTGGGGCGGAAATAAGGGAAATCTCTCTTGGCTTCTCGGCCATGAAAGACCCTTATCTGGCTGCACGGGCCACCGATATCCGCGATGTTGGCAACCGGGTGATGCGTAATCTAACTAAAACCCCGGTAAAGCCGTTTTCCATGGTACCGCCGGGCAGCATTATCGTTGCAGAAGAGCTGACGCCTGCGGACACCGCACAACTTAACCCCGATAACGTTGGTGGAATTTGCACCATGCTGGGTGGTGCGGAAGGGCATACGGCAATCATGGCGCGGGCGCTTGGGTTGTCAGCGGCACTGGGCGCACCGGGCCTTATGCGCGGTGTAAATACTGGCGACACCATCATCGTTGATGGAAATTCCGGCATTGTCGTGGTCAATCCAGAAGCAAAGACTCTGGCCCACTACGAAAATCTTAGCAAAGAGCACGAACAAGAAATTCAGCGTTTGGATGGCTTGCGTAAACGCCGTGCCGTCACCTTGGACGGGACGGAAATTGAATTACAGGCCAATGTTGAACTGCCCATCGAAGCTGAGATGGTCCGGCGATCAGGTGCTGCCGGGATCGGCCTCCTGCGCAGTGAGTTCATGTTCATGAACCGCCCCGACATTCCCAGCGAAGACGAACAGTACGAGGCCATCCGAAAGTTTGTTGAACATGTAAATGGTCGGCCCGTCACAATCCGCACCTTGGACATTGGCGGTGACAAAATTGCCGCCGCCATGGTGAAGCAATTCGGCAACAGCATAACGTCGGCCCTGGGACTTAGAGGCATTCGCCTGTCCTTAGCCAAGCCTGAGATTTTGGAAACTCAGTTCCGAGCGATTTTACGCGCTGGCGCCCATGGCAAGGTTCGGATCCTACTGCCCATGGTAACGACAGCCTCAGAGGTTCGAAGAGCCCGTGACATCATGGCGCGGGCAGCAAGACGCCTGAAACGTCGGCGGGTGCCGATTTCACTGCCGCTGCCGCCCATTGGTGTGATGATTGAGGTCCCGGGGGCAGCCCTCGCGGCTGATGCACTGGCGCAAGCGGCTGATTTCTTTTCGATCGGGACCAATGACCTGACCATGTATACGCTCGCGGTTGATCGCAGCGATAAACAGGTCGCGCACATTTATGATTCTTTGCACCCGGCTGTGCTGAGGTTAATCCAAGCCACCGGCGATGCTGCATTACGGGCACGCATCCCGGTCGCTGTCTGTGGTGAAATGGCGGGTGAGCCGCGGTTTGCAGCGCTCTTGCTGGGATTAGGCTTTCGAGAACTTTCCATGACCGCATCAAGCATTGCCCGGGTCAAACAACGCATTCGGTCGCTGGATATTGTCTCTGCCGACCACCGTGCAAGGGTCATCATGGATCAGGTCGATTCTGGTCGTATCGCCACTCTTTTGGATGATTTTAACGGGCTCGCCTAACGTTTCCGGTTGATATGTGGTGAAACGGGCCTACCTAGAACCTTGCCGGTAGGCATTGGGGCTGCTAATACCCCCGCCAACTCGAATTTTTATTTACAACCATTGAAATACAAAGACCGATCAGGAGAATAGAACATGGGGTCATTTGACGACTACAAAGTCGCAGATATCAGCTTGGCCGAGTGGGGCCACAAAGAAATCGCGATTGCAGAAACGGAAATGCCGGGACTGATGGCGTTGCGTGAAGAATTCGCTGGCAAAAACCCGCTAAAGGGTGCGCGCATTGTCGGTTGTTTGCACATGACCATCCAGACCGCTGTTCTGATCGATACTTTAGTTGACCTAGGTGCCACGATCCGCTGGAGTTCCTGCAACATCTTCTCGACCCAAGATCACGCCGCTGCTGCGATGGCGGATAAGAACATCCCGATTTTTGCCTGGAAAGGTGAAACCGAAGAAGAGTTTTGGTGGTGCATCGAACAGACCGTCAAGGGACCAGACGGTTGGACCCCCAACATGATCTTGGACGATGGCGGTGATTTAACCGGTCTCGTGCACGAAAAATATCCTGAGTTATTGGATGACATCAAAGGTCTTTCCGAAGAAACCACCACCGGCGTCCACCGCTTGTACGAAATGGCCAAGGAAGGCTCGCTGAAAGTCCCCGCCATTAACGTCAATGATTCGGTAACAAAATCGAAATTTGATAACCTATATGGCTGTCGGGAAAGTCTGGTTGATGGCATCAAGCGGGCAACGGACGTGATGCTGGCTGGCAAAGTCGCCGTGGTCGCGGGCTATGGTGACGTTGGCAAGGGATCGTCCGCAAGCCTTCGCGGTCAAGGGGCCCGGGTATTGGTAACCGAAATCGATCCGATCTGTGCACTGCAGGCTTCCATGGAAGGTTATGAAGTCGTCACGATGGACGATGCTGCAGCTCAGGGCGATATCTTTGTGACCACCACGGGCAACATCGATATCATCACCTTGGACCACATGCGTGAGATGAAAGATCGCGCCATTGTCTGCAACATTGGCCACTTCGATTCTGAAATTCAAATTGAGGCCTTGCGGAATTATCAATGGCACAACGTCAAACCGCAGGTTGATGAAGTAGAATTCCCTGATGGCAAGCGCCTGATCGTGCTGGCCGAAGGGCGTCTGGTCAATCTGGGCTGTGCCACCGGCCACCCTAGCTTCGTCATGAGCGCGTCGTTCACCAACCAAGTTTTGGCACAGATCGAGCTCTGGGATCACAGCGACAACTATGAAAACGAAGTCTATGTGCTGCCGAAGCATCTGGACGAAAAAGTCGCCACCCTGCACTTGGGCAAACTCGGCGCTAAGCTGACGACCCTGTCCAAAGAACAGGCTGATTACATCAGCGTCCCTGTCAAAGGCCCGTTCAAGCCGGAACATTACCGCTATTAATTCTGCTTTCTTAGCCCGGGTCAGAAGCCCGGGCTAAGCTTGTCCATACAGGTCCTGGCGATTAACATTCCGCCCATGGATACCCTACTTGCCTTCGCGCTGGGTGCGTTGTCACTGGCGGCTGTCGTTACGCCAGTATTTTTGTGGCAACGCAACCGGTCCAACAAGATCATAGCGGCCCATAGGGAAGCCGCCGCCGATGCTCGATTGTGGCTGGAAACTTTGGCAACATCGCCTGATGGGTTGTTCGTCTGGGTACGGGCCAGCGGTGCTGCCCTTTGTTCGCGCCGATTGGCAGTTTTACTAGATCTTGCCCCCGGGACAGACTCTAAATTCGCCGATGTCGCAGCGCGTTTTGAAGGTGAAGCCGCCGGCGTTCTAAGCAAAGCCGTGGAACAACTTCGAGCCGACGGCACGCCCTTTGATCTTATTCTGCCCACAAGTGGCAGTCGGCAAATGATCAACGCCGTCGGCACCCGTGCGGGCGACGCAGAGGGCCTACCCCTCGCAGACTTATTGTGGATGCGCCCAGAAGTTGGCACCGGGGTCGCGCAACCTCCCGTCCCTGGCTTAGCGAGAACGACCGTCCAGACCCACGACCATCTCTATCGCTTGCTTGAACATCTTCCCATGCCGGTATGGCTACGCGATGCGGACCAGGATGTCGTCTTCGCCAATCAATCCGGCATTGATCAAACCGTGGGCGAACCAGCACGAGAACTGGCGGCCCGAGCTCATGCCCAAAAACAAGCCCTGACGGAACGCCATTTTCTTATTCTAAATGAATCTCCGCAACTTCTTGAGATCACCGAGTCCCCGTTGGAAGGCTGGCCGGGGACCGTCGGCTTTGCCGTTGATCATTCGGCCCGCGAAGCCAAAGAAGTCGAACTGAGCCGACAAGCGGCAGAACGAGATCAGGTTCTAGAAAATCTCTCCACCGCCATCGCTATCTTTGATACCGACGCTAAGCTGGTATTTTTTAATACGGCTTATTCAGCATTATGGCAGCTAGAAGAATCCTGGCTCGGCACGGAACCAGGATTGGGCGAAATTCTGGAGCGGCTTCGCGAAGACCGACGATTGCCGGAGACCGCGGACTTTGCCGCCTTCCGAGATGAACAAATTGGCCAGTTTGAGACTTTGTCGGAACCGGTCGAAACGCTTCTACACTTGCCGGATGGAACTACCCTTCGTTCGGTTGTCAGTCGAGATAGCCTTGGTGGCTTGGTATTTGCCTACGAGAACGTCACCGACAGACTGGCGCTGGAACGTTCTTTCAACACCGTAACCGCTGTTCAAAGCGCGACCCTGGAAAATCTTCACGAGGCCATTTGCGTTTTTGGCAGCGATGGGCGATTAAAACTCAGCAACCCGATGTTCGCGCAAATGTGGGACCTGGGCGACGGTGATCTTGTCGACAATCTTCACGTCACAGATTTCGTCGCCACCATCCGACCGATTAGCCTCGGCAACATTCCTTGGACGGATGAGCAATGGACCGCCCACAAAGAAAATGTGGTGGCCAAAATCTTGAGCCGGGAACCGGCCTCTGGACGCCTCATTAGCGGCGACGGCACGATCCTGAACTACACCAACGTGCCGCTGCCTGATGGCGCTGTTCTTTTGAGTTACATGGACGTAACAGACGCCGCCAGTGTCGAAGAAACCCTGCGCCAGCGAGCTGAAAGCCTGCAGGAAGCCAACAGATTGAAATCGGAATTCATCTCTAATATTTCCTATGAGATCCGCACACCACTGAATTCCATCATCGGGTTTGCGGATATTTTATGTGGTGAATACTACGACAAGCTGACCGGTCGCCAGCTGGAATACTGCCAAGATATTCTATCGGCGGGGGAAAGCCTGCGCATAATTGTGAATGATATTCTTGACCTGGCTGGCATTGAGACTGGCATGATGAAACTGAAGCTGGATACGGTCGATCTTGTCCCCATGCTGGAATCGGTACTGAATCTCGTCCGTGAACGGGCACGCGAAAAGTCGGTAAGCCTCGAATTCGATTGCAAAAGCGATATTGGTTGGATCGTTGCCGACGAAACGCGCCTTAAGCAGGCTATTTTTACGTTGCTTAGCAATGCGGTTCGCTTCACGCCTGAAGCGGGAACAGTCCGACTGTCCTGCAGCCGCGGTACGATTGATTTAGACATCGCTGTTTCGCACACGGGTACCGGAGCCCCGAACCAGGAGCAGGACGAAGTGCTGAAATCGCTTCAATTGGGATATCAATCTGATGACCCCATTGGCGAGTCAGGGCACGGGCTTTCCCTGGTCGCGCGTTTCATCGACTTGCACGGCGGTCATATAAAAGTCGAACCCGCGGAAAATGAAGGCGCAGCCATTGTCTGCCAACTTCCCATTTCCAGTGTCGCTGGGGACTGAGCCATGGAGCCCCTCGCGCAATTAAACTTGGCCAATGAAACTCAGACAATGGCCTTAGCCGAAAGCCTTGCTGCGATTGCCATTGAGGGGGATGTCTTCGCCTTAACCGGGGAATTGGGGACAGGAAAATCTGTATTCGCCCGCGCCTTCATAACCGCCCGCAATGGATCGCCGCTTGAGGTCCCAAGCCCGACGTTTACGCTTGTGCAACCGTATGAGTTGGCATCAGGAACAATCCATCACTTCGATCTATATCGTTTAAACGCACCAGAAGAAGCTTTGGAACTGGGGCTGGAAGATGCCTTCGCCAGCGGCATAACACTTATTGAATGGCCGGACCGCGCGAGCGGGCTTCTGCCGTCGAATCATATGATCATTCGACTGGCCTATGGCACCAAACAAGACCAACGCACAGCCGATATTCTAGGTGGACAGGCGTGGAAGCAACGCTGGGAGACGGCAGAACTTGGCTGAACGATCTGAAATAATAGAGACTTTTTTGCACGCCCACGGCTGGGGAGATGGCGATCGCGGCCCGCTTGCAGATGACGCATCGTTCCGCCGATATGATCGGCTTATAGATGGGTCTCGTCGGGCAGTTCTAATGGATGCACCGCCGCCGGAAGAAGATGTTCGACCCTTCGCCCGCCTCGCCCGTCATTTAAGATCATTGGGCTATAGTGCGCCGGAAATTTTCGCCGAGGACGCACCCAATGGGCTGTTGTTATTGGAAGATCTGGGCGATGACACTTATACCCGCATGTTGGCTGATAAGGGCGATGAGCGCGCCCTGTATACTCTGGCGGTTGATGTCTTGATCGATTTGCATCGCCGCCCCGGGGACGAAACGCTGCCGCCAAGTTTGGTGCCGACGTATGACGTTCCGACATTGCTAAACGAGGCATATCTCCTGACTGACTGGTATATGCCAGCGATAACGGGGGAGCCAACGGCTCAAGAAACACGCGATACCTACGGAGAGATTTGGCGGCCCTTGTTTGAGTCAATTCAGAATGGGCCCAAGACATTGGTGCTCAGGGATTTTCATGTTGATAACCTAATCTGGTTACCAGAGCGACCGGCAACAAAAGGCTGCGGCCTTTTGGATTTTCAGGACGCCCTCGCCGGGCACCCAGCCTATGATCTGATGTCGCTTTTGGAAGATGCACGCCGCGATATCGCCGATGATTTGATCAACGAAATGTTGGAACGTTATCTATCTGCGTTCGACGATTTGGACCGCGAGGCTTTTATGAAAGCCTATACCATCTTGGGTGCGGGTCGCCATGCCAAGGTTATCGGCATATTTACCCGCCTGAGCGTCCGCGATGGAAAGCCCCAGTATCTCCACCATATCCCTCGAGTTTGGAAACTTTTAGAACGCGCCATTCATACCGGCGGACTGGACAGCCTGGGCCAATGGGTGGATCATTATATACCAAAGAACCTCAGAGGAATTCCTTCATGCCCGCCGACGACTTAAAATTCCTCAACAAGCCCTCCGGATGTACGCCGGATCATGCAATCGTACTGTCTGCAGGCAAAGGTCTGCGCATGCGCCCGATTACGGACTCAACACCAAAGCCAATGATTCAAGTCGGCGGTCGCACGCTCTTGGATCGGTCCCTTGATCGGCTTGAGGACTCCCATGTCAAAAAAGTCGTGGTTAATCTGCACCACCTGGGTGAGCAGATCGAACGCCACCTCGGCAGCCGAGAAACACCCGATATAATCTTTTCCCATGAAGATGAACTATTGGAAACCGGCGGCGGAGTCGTGAAGGCGTTGCCTCAGTTAGGCAAAGCCCCGTTCTTTGTTATTAATGCTGACGCCATGTTGTTGAACGGTTCCGAGATCGCGTTGGACCGCATGAAGGCGGCTTGGGATGAGGACGCAATGGACGGCTTGCTGCTGTTGCAATCCACGGTCGAAGCTTACGGCTACCGGGGTCAGGGCGATTTTTGGGTTGATCCTAGCGGACTCATTACACGTCGCCCCGAACGTGAAGTCTCGCCCTATCTGTTTACTGGCACGCAAATCCTTCACCCACGATTGTTCAAGGGCGCACCGAAGGGCGCGTTCTCGCTTAACGTTCTGTACGACAAGGCAATCGAGGAAAAACGCCTGTTCGGTATCGTCCATGATGGTGAATGGTTTCATATCGGCACGCCGGATGGATTGGCCGAAGCCGAAACCTATGTGCAAACCAGGTATCCGGGCATTCGCCACCGATGACGGCCGACACCCCTGCGGTTCAGAGCATCCCGCCAGGAAGCCCTTTCGTTGATGCCTTGGCTGCTGGTCTCATGGACCGCTACGGCGCGACCCCGGATCAATTGGCCAAAGTAATGGTCCTTCTGCCGACCCGGCGGGCGTGTCGGTCCTTGCGGGAAGCATTTCTAAGATTGAGCGGTGGGAGCCCCCTTCTTTTGCCTCAGATGACACCCCTGGGGGATGTTGACGAAGATGAGTTATCTTTATCTGGATGGGAGGAAGTTGGCACAAGCAATCCCTTCGAAGCCCCCACCGCTGTCTCTGCCCTAAAGCGGCAGTTGCTCCTAACCCGGCTGGTTATGGCGTTTGAGAAGGGCCAAACGACCGTCGATCAGGCCGCGCGATTGGCCAGTGAATTGGGGGCGCTTTTGGATCAAGTCCAGACCGAGCGTCTGTCTCTCGAGGCTTTAAACAACTTGGTGCCCGAAGAACAAAACCTGTCCAAACATTGGCAGATCACCCTGTCATTTCTCAAAATTCTAACCGACCTTTGGCCCGACGCGCTGGCGGAACAAGGCTGTGTGGATCAGGCCTTGCGACGTAATATTCTACTGGAAGCGCAGGCCGAGCTTTGGCGGTCTCAGCCACCCGAAAATCCGATTATTGCTGCGGGTTCCACAGGCAGCATCCCGGCGACGGCGGATCTGTTGAAGGTGGTCTCACACCTTCCCCAAGGCGTGGTTGTGTTGCCCGGTCTGGACCGGGATGCAGATGACGTCACTTGGAAAGCACTAGAGCCGTCGCACCCACAATTCGGCATGGCTAGGCTTTTGGAATTTTTAGACATCGGACGTGGTGACGTTACGGATTGGAATGCACCCGGTATTACTGGAACGAACCCAGCCCGCACTGACCTAATTAACCGCGCCTTGTTACCGGCAGAAGCGACCGATCAATGGAAGGATCAAAGTGTTCCAGATGATGTAGCACTTAAGGGAATTTCCGTTATCGACTGCCCTGGTCCCCAGGAAGAAGCTGGTGTCATTGCCTTGATCATGCGGCGGCGTCTGGAAGACGAAGGCGAAACCGCAGCCCTAGTCACACCAGACCGTGGATTGGCCCGGCGGGTCGCGGCGGAGCTTTCACGCTGGGGGATAGAGGTCGATGATTCCGCTGGCGTGCCCCTGGCCCAAACACCGCCAGGAGCTTTCCTGAGGCTCACGGCGCGGATGGCGTCAGAAGGCCTTGCACCCGTTCCCCTTCTGGCGGCCCTAAAACACCCGCTGGCATCTGGGGGGACGCAAACCGTGGCCTACCGTTCGCGGGTGCGGGATCTTGAATTGGCGGTCCTGAGAGGACCTCGACCTGCGGCAGGATTGGAGGGTCTTGAGGAAGCACTGAGCAAAGATGCGGACAAATTCGAAGATGTCCTCACGCTGCTGGAAAAGGCCGCACGCCCGTTTGTGGAACTTCTTGAGGGAACCCACCCTCTCCGGGATTTATTGAAGGCCCACGTGGCAATGGCTGAACAACTTGCGGCCACTGACGAAGATACGGGGCCGACAAAACTATGGGCCGGAGAGGCTGGCGAAAATGCCGCTGGGTTTGTCGCTGAATTGGCGGACGCGGCGCCTGACCTTGACCCTGTTCCAGGTCACACGTATCCAGCGCTGTTAGATACCTTGATGTCGGGTCGGGCCGTGCGTCCGCGTTATGGTCAACATCCTCGTTTGCATATTTGGGGGCTTATGGAAGCCCGCTTGCAACATGCCGATGTGGTTATCTTGGGCGGCCTCAACGAAGGCACTTGGCCGCCGGAAGCACCCGCCAATCCGTGGATGAGTCGGCCGATGCTGGCCACCTTCGGCCTGCCGCAACCGGAACGACGCATCGGCCTGACAGCGCATGATTTCACTCAAACCTTTGCTGCCTCGGAAGTGGTTCTCACACGGTCCGTTCGTGTTGAAGGGACACCCACCGTGCCATCCCGGTGGTTGTTGCGACTTGAGAATTTATTAGGCAAGGCAAAAGCCCAGACTCTGCATGACAACGGCGCAAAGTGGGCTTATTGGCAAACATTGTTGGATGCCGCGAATGATAAATTTGATATCGAGCCCCCTGCACCATGCCCACCGGTCAGCGCTCGACCGCGAAAGCTATCCGTCACCCAAGTCGAAACATGGATGCGTGATCCTTACGGGGTTTATGCGCGCCATATCTTGAAGCTCAGGGCGTTGGATGATCTCGACGCCAACCCAGGAGCGGCTGATTATGGGACCTTCATTCATGACGCGTTGGACGCATTCCTGCAAAAATTTGGACGGGCGGTTCCAGAGGATGCTTATGAGCAGCTTCTGAAAATCGGACAAGATGCCGCTGCTGAATATCTTAACCGACCCGGAGTCCGGGCGTTCTGGTGGCCGCGGTTTGAGCGCATTGCGGCGTGGTTTGTTGAGACAGAGCGCGCCCGTCGCAGAGACATAAAATCCATCGCCAGTGAAGTTCTGGGCGACCATGTGATCGATGCTCCCGCCGGTCCCTTCAGACTTATCGCCAAAGCCGACCGTGTTGACACCCTTACCGATGGCACCCTTGCCATTATCGATTACAAAACCGGTGCGCCACCATCAGCCAAAGAAGTCGCCGCAGGGTTTGCGCCGCAACTGCCCCTGGAAGCCGTGATCGCCGAAGCAGGTGATTTCGAAGGTCTTCATAAAGCGCGGGTATCAGCGTTGGATTATTGGCGTCTGACGGGAGGCGATCCAGCGGGCGAACGCAAATCAGCCGGGAAGGAAATTGAGAGCCTCGTACAGGCAACACGGGACGGTCTGCAGAATTTAATTCACCGATTTGATTTTGAAGATACTCCCTACGAAGCCCGCCCCCATCCACAACACGCGCCACGTTATAGCGACTACGAACATCTGGCGCGGGTGAAAGAATGGTCGGCGATTACCGGAGGGGACGAATGAACACCATCGCCGCCAACCCGGTTGACGCCCAACGCCGCGCCGCTGATCCGGGTGCCAGTGTCTGGGTGGGGGCGTCTGCAGGCACCGGCAAGACAAAGGTCCTGACCGATCGAGTACTGAGCCTGATGCTGGCGGGGACTTTGCCACAGCGCATCTTGTGCCTGACGTTCACTAAAGCTGCAGCAGCCGAAATGTCGACCCGCATCGCCCAACAGCTTGGGGCCTGGGCACGGATGGATGATGAGACCTTGTCCCAAAGCCTTACTGAATTGTTTGGCAACAATCCTGATGCGGCAACGTCGGTCCGAGCGCGACGATTGTTCGCCCAAGTATTGGATACACCGGGCGGCATGAACATCCAAACCATCCACGCGTTCTGCCAGTCCTTGCTAGGTCGGTTCCCCTTGGAAGCCGGGATAGCGCCACACTTTTCAGTTATGGATGAGCGGGACGCCGAAGAGATGTTGGACGCCGCCATGGAAGAACTTTTGGCCAATGCAGGACGCCATCACGATAAACAAATTACAAATGCCTTGTCGGTTATCACCCGACATGTCCGTGAAGATCGTTTCGTTGAACTTATGAAAATGTTGTCCCGGTCGCGGGGACGTGTACGGCGCTTGATTGACCGGTTCGGAAGCGTAGAGGATGCGGTCGGGCACACTTGGAAATCATTGGGATTGGAAATCGGTGAGACCCCAGAACGCATCAATGCGGAGGCTTCTGAAGACGACAGTTTCGATCAGATTGGATTGCGCCTTGCGGCTGAAGCGCTTGCAGATGGGTCCAAAACCGACCAAGCGCGCGGCGCCATTATCGCCGCCTGGCTGATCGCTAGTCAGGAGGAAAGGCAGAACTCATTCAGTGAGTATTCAAGCCAATACCTGACGCAAAAAAATACAGCTCGTTCTACACTGATTACCCAAGGAGCTTTAAAAATATCCCCCGGAGTAGACGAAGTTTTAGCCAATGAGGCTGAACGCCTGTTGGCTGTATTGCGTCGGCGCTCGGCTGCTGTTACGGCAGAAGCAACATCCGCTCTTCTATATTTAGGGGACACTTTATTAGACTCTTATGCGCGGCATAAAAATGCTCATGCCCTATTGGATTATGATGATTTAATTTTTGGCGCGCGTGATCTCTTGCAGAAAGATGGCATCGCCCCTTGGGTGTTGTTTAAGCTTGATGGCGGGCTTGAGCATATTCTGGTTGATGAAGCCCAAGACACCAATCCTGAACAATGGGAAGTGGTAAAATCCTTGGCCGAAGAATTTTTTTCCGGTGAAGGTGCGCAAGAAAGGGCAAGGACAGTTTTCGCGGTTGGTGATACCAAGCAATCGATCTACAGCTTTCAAGGCGCTGACCCGGAAGCGTTCGGCACGACGCGGGATTATTTTGCAAGCAAGGTAAGTGCCGCCGAAGGAACATGGCGTCAGGAAGATTTAAACATTTCCTTTCGCTCCACGAACGCCGTCTTAAAAGCGGTCGATTTTGTATTTGGACAGCCCGGCGTTTCAGACGGCGTCTCCCTCGACGGTCTTGAAATTCAACACGATGCATGGCGAAAGGCAGACGGGGGAAGGATTGAGCTTTGGCCGCCGGTGGAGCCGTTGGAAAGCGACGCGCCCGCGCCCTGGAAACCGCCAGTCGAACGGGTCCAGGGAGATTCACCAGAAGCTCGGCTGGCAGCCCTGATCGCAGAAAAAATTCAGTCGATGACAAATACGAGCGATGTTTTGGAATCCAGAGGTCAGCCCGTCAGACCCGGCGATATCATGGTTTTGGTGCGCCGCCGCCGAGGGTTTGTCGATGCGCTGGTGCGAGAACTCAAACGCCGCAACGTTGCTGTCGCCGGTGTCGACCGGATGGTGCTGACCGAACAATTGGCAGTCATGGATCTTGTCGCACTGGGTCGATTTTTATTGTTGCCAGATGATGACCTGACCCTTGCGACGGTTCTCAAAAGCCCCTTGATCGGGTTAACCGAAGATCAGCTTTTTAGCTTGGCGTATGACCGTGAGAACACACTGTGGCGGGAGCTGTTCAAGCGGCATCGTGAAGACCCCACATTTACTGACGCCTATAATTTTCTAAGGGGCCTTCTATCGCGAACGGACTTCGAAGCCCCGTTTGAACTTTTCAGTCATGTCCTTGGTCCCTTGTCTGGCAGGGTCAAATTACTGGAGCGCTTGGGTCAGGACGCCGATGATCCAATCAATGAATTCCTCGACCAAGCCTTAGCCTTCGAAAAAACCCACGTCGCATCGCTGCAAGGATTCCTTCATTGGCTGGAAGCAGGTGGAGTTGAAGTGAAACGTGACCTTGAACAAAGCGGCCAGGATGCTGTTCGGGTGATGACTGTGCATGGGGCAAAGGGCCTGCAAGCACCCATTGTGTTTTTGCCGGACACCATGCAGGCACCAACGCAAATCGACTCCCTCTTATGGCCGGAGGCAAAAGGCGAGACTTTGATGCTATGGCCGCCAAAACGGGAATGGTACGAGGAGATCGCGGAAGCTGAGTTAGAGGAATTAAAACGCAGACAAGATCAAGAATACCGGCGCTTGCTCTACGTCGCCATGACCCGGGCGGAAGATCGTTTATATGTTTGCGGATGGCACGGCACACGAAAACCAAGTGAGGATTGTTGGTATAATTTGATTGAGCGCGGTCTGAGGGATATGGCGGAAACACCCAGCGCCGACTACGCCGTTCATAGATCAAAACCTGAGACTGATATTTTAAGCATGGTCTGCCCGCAAACTGGGGACGTGAAAAAGTCTGAAGCTCCTGTGGCTGAGCCCGATTTTTCGGACACAGATGGCGGTTGGATGACATCGCCGCCGCCAGCTGAGGCAACGCCGCCAAAACCGCTCATGCCGTCTCGACCCGACGGGGAAGCGCCGCCCGTACAATCCCCCTTTGGGGAGGACGATGGCCACCGCTTCAAGCGCGGGCGGATCATTCACCGCTTTCTGCAGACTTTACCTGACGTCACGCCAGATGCGCGCGAAGGTGCCGCTCAATCGTTTTTAGCGCAGGATGTGCATGATCTTAGCCCTGAACAACAGAATGAAATTAAATCTGAAACCTTGGCAATCTTGAACCATGCTGATTACGCCTTCCTGTTCGGCCCCGGCAGCCAGGCCGAAGTTCCCATGGTTGGTGAATTTGAGGGGCAGGTTATGTCAGCCCAATTGGATCGCCTGCTGGTAACCGATGAGGCGGTATACGTCATTGATTATAAGACCAACCGCCCGCCCCCAAAAAAGCCGGAAGATATTTCGGAAGTTTATCTCAAACAAATGGCGGCCTACCAACAGGCCTTGCAACGTATCTATCCCGAACGCCCCATCCGGTGCCTGTTGCTGTGGAGCGACGGTCCGGACCTGATGGAACTGCCTGACACCCTTTTAACGAAAATTTGATGAACTTGGTTTGGGTGCCCCCCTTGACGCCATGCAGCCTCGCGCCTAAATTCGAATGAAGTTCACGGGGGTAGCCCGTACAGTCTTTTCATCCGAATTAGGGGATTAAATACATGCCTAAACAGATTTCCGATGGCTCCTTTGAAGCCGATGTAATTGAAGCTTCCAAGTCGAAGCCTGTGGTTGTCGATTTTTGGGCAGAATGGTGCGGCCCCTGCAAGCAGATCGCGCCCGCGCTAGAAGAAATTGATTCTGAAATGGCTGACAAGGTCACCATTACCAAGATCAACATTGATGAGAACCCCTCCTCGCCCGCAACCTATGCGGTGCGCGGCATTCCGACATTGATTATGTTCAAGGATGGCCAAATCGCAGCCACCAAAACCGGGGCTCTACCGAAGAGCAAACTGGTAGAATGGATTGAGTCCGAAATCTAAATTTTGATCTCAGTTATCTTTGCAAAACCTCGCCATCTGGCGGGGTTTTGTCGATTAAGCATGATCTGCCAGCACAGTCCCCGCCAGATACAATGATCCGCAAATTAGAATTCGCGCAGAACCCGGGCTTAATTCCACAAGCGCTTGCACAGCTTCCTCAACGTTATTTGTAGGAGATGATTCGATGCCAACGGTTTTCGCTGCTCCCGTTGCTTCAACGGCGCTCAACGTCGCGGCTTCGCCAGGAATGGCGACGGTTCGAATTTCAGAAACTGAAGGCGCCAGCACCGAGAGAAATTCGCCGGGCTGCTTACTGTTCAGCATTCCGAATACGAGATAAAGCGGCGCATCCGCCCATGACGCCTTCGCCTCTGCAACAATCGCTTCCGCCGCCGCTTTGTTGTGGCCGCCATCGAGCCAAAGTTCCCAGTTCCCCGGCAGCATCTCCACCAACGGTCCCGTGCGTAGCCTCTGCAACCGCGCGGGCCATTCAACATTTCGAAGCCCGGTGCGGATTGCATTATCTGGCACGGTAAAATCTTCTAAATGCCGCGCGCAGGCGATCGCCTGGGCTGCGTTATTAAGTTGGTGGTCGCCCGCAAGAGCGGGCCTGGGAAACTTCTGATTGCCGTCCTTGGTTTCAAAAATGAATTCATCCGGTTCAGCTTGTATGTGCCAATCTTGGCCCTCGGAAATTAAATTTGCATCCAAGCTTTCAGCCTTTGCGGCGATGACATCCCGCGCTTCGTCTTCCTGATCAGCACAGATAACTGGGACATTGGGTTTAAGAATACCGGCTTTTTCTCCCGCTATCTCAGCCAAAGTGTCGCCCAAGAAATGCTGATGATCGAGAGAGATGGGGGTAATTGCGGTAAGCACTGGATCATCGACCACGTTGGTCGCATCCAAGCGCCCACCGAGCCCGGTTTCCAACAGCACAATATCCGCGGGGGTTCTTGCAAACGCGAGCAAGGCCGCGACCGTAGTGATTTCAAAATAGGTGATGGGTTTGCCGTCGTTTGCGGCTTCGCATTCTGCCAGAAGCGCGCCCAGTGCTTCTTCATCTATCAGGCTTCCTGCCAGCCGAATGCGTTCGTTAAACCGCACCAGATGCGGCGATGTATGTACATGCACGCGGTAGTTGGCAGCCTCTAGAAACGCCCGTAAGAAAGCAAGCACGGACCCTTTTCCATTGGTGCCTGCAACGTGAATGACGGGGGGGAGTTTTTGATGGGGATTGCCGAGCCGATCTAGCAGTCGTTCCACCCGCCCCAGTGACAAATCAATCAGCTTCGGGTGAAGCTTTGTCAGCCGCTCCAAAATGATGTCGGACGGTTTATGATGCGGGGGTTTGCTCAGGGGGATTTTCCTTAGGCTCGATTTTAGTCTCTTCCCGGGCCTCTTCCGGAGCCTCTTCCAGCGCCTCTTCTGCAACACCTGGGTCATCCGGCGACGGAATGGCCAGAACGTCAGCCGCAGGGCCTTGATTGCGCAACAGTCCCAACACGCGGATCAAGGTGCCGCGCAGTTCGGGACGGGTCACCACCATATCAACCATACCGTGATCGAGCAGATACTCAGCACGCTGAAAATCATCCGGCAGTTTTTCACGAATGGTCTGCTCAATCACCCGCGCACCAGCGAAGCCAATGACAGCGCCTTTTTCCGCGATGGCAACGTCGCCCAACATGGCGAATGAAGCCGTCACACCGCCAGTTGTCGGATCGGCCAGGACAACGATATACGGCAGGCCTGCCTCGCGAAGTTCGTCCACAGCGATGGTAGATCGGGGCATTTGCATCAACGACAAGATACCTTCCTGCATACGCGCACCGCCGGACGATGGTACGACGATCAAGGGTGCATCCTGCACCACGGCCAACCGCGATGCCGCCAGCAATCCATCGCCCACCGAAATGCCCATGGAACCGCCCATGAACTGAAAATTAAACGCAGCAACCACCACGCTCATCCCGCCCATCTTGCCATGGGCGACCATGAGCGCGTCTTTTTCGCCGGTCGCATTTTGGGCTTCTTTAAGGCGATCGGTATATTTGCGCCGGTCGCGAAATTTTAACGGATCTGCAGCACCGTTTTTGAGTTCGATGGTCTGATATTCGCCCTCATCAAACATCATATCCAAGCGCTGTTTGGCATTCAGCCGCAGGTGATGGCCGCAATGGCGACAGACCCGCATTTCTTTTTCCAAATCCCGATGGAAAATCATTTCATTGCAGGCCGGGCACTTGTGCCACAGGTTATCCGGAATTTCCTTTTGAACGCCGACCAATTCCCGAAGCTTGGGCGGGATGATATCTTTTAGCCAGTTCATTTGTTCCCCTCCCCTTAAGTACGCGCGCCGCGCACTCCTTCAGCGAGTTCACGGACCAGACCCAGCACTGCATTAGCTGTTCCAGGTTTGGCCTTACCGTTTTCATCAATGTTGTTTGCAACCTGATTGACCAAGGCAGAACCAACAACAGCAGCATCAGCGACGGCCGCAACCTTTGCCGCTTGAGCCGCAGTCGTGATCCCGAACCCAACGGCAACCGGCAGGTTCGTGTGGCCTTTCAATCGTGCCACCGCTTCACGGATGTGTTCATCCGATGCTGACTGGGTCCCGGTGATCCCGGTGATCGAGACATAATACACAAATCCGCTCGCGTGTTCCAAAACTGTCGGCAGGCGTTTGTCATCGGTCGTTGGTGCGGTCAGGAAAATAAAGTTCACGCCTTTAGCTTGAGCCGGCAGACAGAGTTCAGATTTTTCTTCCGGCGGCAAATCGACGATAATTAAGCCATCCACACCGGCGTCTTTGGCATCATCTAAAAATTTATCCACGCCGTAGATGTAAATCGGATTGAAATAGCCCATCAGGATGATCGGGGTGGCATCATCGACGCCGCGAAATTCGCGAACCAAGTCGAGAGTCTGTTGCATTGAAGCGCCTGACTTTAATGCCCGTTGGGAACTGGCCTGAATCGCTGGGCCATCGGCCATGGGATCGCTGAACGGCATACCGAGTTCAATTAGGT
Source organism: Rhodospirillaceae bacterium (assembly GCA_018660465.1). Classification (NCBI taxonomy): domain Bacteria; kingdom Pseudomonadati; phylum Pseudomonadota; class Alphaproteobacteria; order Rhodospirillales; family Rhodospirillaceae; species Rhodospirillaceae bacterium. Next base: position 9,713 of record JABJKH010000024.1, on the reverse strand, counting down.
CAGCGCCAGCGACCGTCAAGCCCATCAGAATTTCGCGAGAGACTTCAGGGTCTGGGTCCCCTGCCGTGACAAAGGTCACCAAGCCTCCTCGGCCTTCCTTTGCCAAATCAGCAAATCGGCGATCAATGCGGGTTTCAACAGTCATCGGCTCAGCCCCCCGCCAGATCAAGGCCAAGGTGCTGGGCGACGGCAAAGATGTCTTTGTCACCGCGCCCACACATGTTCATGACGATCAAATGATCGGACGGCAGGTCCGGCGCAATCTTAGCCACATGCGCCAAGGCATGAGACGGTTCCAGCGCTGGGATAATGCCTTCGGCGCGGGTGCACAACTGAAAGGCCTCTAGCGCTTCTTTATCGGTAATAGAGACGTAATCGACTCGGCCAGAATCCCGCAGCCACGAATGCTCCGGCCCCACGCCAGGATAATCAAGACCCGCAGAGATCGAATGGCCTTCGTTTATTTGACCATCTTCGTCTTGCAGCAAGTAGGTTCGGTTGCCGTGCAACACCCCTGGCTTGCCGCCGGTCAGCGACGCCGCGTGTTCAGGTGTATCCAGGCCGTGCCCGCCGGCTTCGACGCCAATCATGGAAACGCTTGGATCATCTAAGAATGGATAGAAGAGCCCCATGGCATTGGAACCACCACCGATGGCGGCAATGAGGGTATCTGGCAGGCGGCCTTCAGCCTCCTCTATTTGACCCCGGGTTTCATCGCCGATGATGCGCTGGAAATCCCGCACCATTTCAGGATAGGGATGCGGCCCCGCAACCGTGCCAATTAAATAATAGGTGTCATCCACGTTGGTAACCCAATCGCGGAGTGCTTCGTTCATGGCGTCTTTGAGAGTGCCGGAGCCTGCCGTCACGGGACGAACTTCTGCCCCTAGAAGCTTCATCCGAAAAACGTTGGGCGCTTGGCGCTCAACATCCGTCTCACCCATGTAGACCACGCACTTGAGCCCAAACAATGCGCATACGGTCGCTGTCGCCACGCCGTGTTGGCCGGCACCGGTTTCGGCGATGATGCGTTCTTTGCCCATGCGACGGGCGAGTAGAATTTGGCCGAGGCAATTGTTTATTTTGTGCGCGCCGGTGTGGTTCAACTCGTCGCGCTTGAAATAAATTTTTGCGCCGCCAAAGTGCTCGGTCAGGCGGGCCGCGTGAAACATGGGACTCGGACGGCCCGCATAATGCTTTAAAAGATCATCCAATTCGTCGGCGAAGGATTGGTCTTCTTTGGCGGCGTTATAAGACCGCTCCACATCTAGAATCAGGGGCATCAGAGTCTCAGCAACAAAGCGTCCACCATAAATGCCAAACCGACCATCTTCGTCGGGACCATCGTGATAGGTATTAAGCGTCGTCATTTAGTACTTTCCAAATTTTTTGGGACCCCAGGGCGCGAACCGGGGTAATAAAGCACGAAGCCATGAAAAAACAATGAAATTCGGGTAAAACAGGCCTTAAAGATTTCCAACAACGTCCAGAAATTCTTTAATTTTAGCGATGCTTTTAACCCCTGGCGCATCTTCCACGCCAGACGAAACGTCAACCGCACCAGCGCCGCTGACCCGAACCGCCTCGGCAACGTTTTTAGGCGTCAGTCCGCCCGCTAAAACCCACGGTTTCTGCCAGGTCAGGCCCTGCAAGAGCTGCCAATCAAATGCCACAGCATTACCGCCGGGTCGAGTTGCATCCTTGGGCGGCTTGGCATCGAACATTAAACGGTCGGCGACGTCTTCGTAGTCCCTGGCATGGCTCAGGTCTTCAAGCCCTTCAATGGCGATGACCTTCATAACCTGCAGTCCAAAACGTTCTTTGACTTCCGCCACACGGTCCGGGCTTTCGTGGCCATGCAATTGAATCATGTCTAAAAAGCCACCACTGGAAATTTCTGCTAAGAAATCATCGCTGGCATCAACGACCAGCCCAACTTTGATAATTCCTTTGGGGACGTCGGTGGTTAGGTCCTGCACCTCGGCCAAGGTGACATTTCTAGGAGAGCGTTCGAAAAAGACAAAGCCGACCGAGCGCGCACCACCTTCCACGGCAGCGGCCACCGCGTCCTTGCTCTTCAGGCCACAAATTTTTGCTTCAACGGTCATTCGTCCGCTTCAATTTCATCGACAATTCTCTTGGCCGCGTCGGCTGGGTCATCTGCCCCGGTAATCGGTCGCCCGATCACCAGATAGTCGGCACCAGCGGACACGGCATCTGCCGGTGTCATGATGCGTTTTTGATCGTCGGTCGAGGCCCAGGCAGGACGGATTCCCGGCACCACGAGTTTAAAATCAGCACCACAGACCCCGCGCAAGGCCTCGACTTCCCGGGCTGAGCAGACCACACCATCCAGCCCACTTTCTTGTGCCAAAGCTGCTAAGCGGGTGACTTGGTCCAACGTCGTCCCGGCCACACCCACACCCTGCAGGTCATCCTCTCCCAAGGACGTCAAAACCGTCACACCTAAGACCAGGGGCCTTTGGCAGCCTTCAGACTCAGCCGCTTCAATCGCTGCATCAGCAGCGGCCCGCATCATCGTCGCACCGCCCCCGGCGTGAACGTTGACCATAAAGGGACTGAGCTTCATGGCCGCGCGGATGGCGCCTGCAACAGTATTGGGAATATCGTGAAATTTTAAGTCGAGGAATATAGGCTGCCCCCCGGCCGCTACTTCTGCGACCCCTTGGGGACCTGTTGCGGTAAAGAATTCTTTGCCCAGTTTGACGCCCCCAACAAGGCCAGAGAGGTCTTTAGCCAACGCCGCAGCTTTTGCGACGTCCGTGGTATCAAGGGCAACGAAGATGCGTTCACGGGCCAGCACGATGTACCTCTTTTATTGGGGTTCTGTATGTTGGTGAATTTTTACCCCGGCGCGCGCGCCGGTACAATGCCCAGAGAGCTATGCTGCATTTCGAGAAGAGGGTGACGTCAACGCCGGGAGAGTTTCGCCCCCAGCAGACGTGTTCATCATCTCTTCCTGTACGCGGCTAATTTCCAATTCCCGCTCCAGGGATCTAACGCGTCTTGCGTCCAACCTGGCTTGCCGTCTTGCCTTACTTGCCGATGTCCAGGTGATGAAGCCCCCCAGCAGAAACCCAGCAAATACACTGGCCAGAATAACGACTGACAACGGCGGCCTGAAAACAACCGGCAGCGGCCATAGGTCAACAGGAATAAGGGTGCGGTTGGAAATCAAAAAAACAAGCGCCACCAAGGCCAGGGGCACTAAAATAATCCAGAATAAGAATGTCTTCACGCGTATGAACCTTGATTATAAAAGGTCGCTGACCTTCGGCGTTTTATTCCTTGCCGTTGATTTTTTCGCGAAGCTGTTTTCCCGTCTTAAAATAGGGAATGAATTTGGAAGAAACTTGTACTGAATCTCCGGTGCGTGGATTGCGACCGGTACGCGAGCCACGTTCTTTCACCGAAAATGCACCAAACCCACGAAGTTCAACCCGATCCCCGCGCGACAAAGCCATGGTGATTTCATCGAAAATAGTTGAGACAATCCGCTCCACGTCGCGTTGATAGAGATGTGGGTTGGCTTCCGCCAAACGTGCAATCAACTCCGACTTGGTCATGTTTCCATCCCCCTGCGGTGAAATGTTCCCGGTTTGCCTTCTGTAAACTAAAGGCAGCCTGGATTTATTTCCCCTATCGGCAATTCACAGCCCAGTGATTCAGCGCGCCTAATCGGCTATCGCGCGTTTTCTAGAGTCCAGGGTGCCAAAGTGAGATCGGCCCGTCAAGTGTAAGTCTTTCAGAAAACAGAGTTTTTCCAAAAATACCTTCTAACAGAAAGCGCCAAATTTTTTTCTCTTTCGAGGTTCTTACGTCCCGAACCGGTACGGTTAGACCAATTTTACGCACATCAGAGAGCCAGACCCGGGCCTCTTCTTCTCCACCAATGGCATCAATTAGGCCAACTTTTACGCCCTGGCGGCCGGTAAACACCCGACCATCTGCAAGTGCGCGCGCACGGGCAGGCTCCATATCACGCCGCTTCGCGACGATATCCACAAACATGCTGTAGAGATCTTGAATCAGAGCCTCTGTCACTTTTCGCGCATCTTTAGAGAATGATTCCAAAGGGTTAGGCTGTGCCTTCAAGGGACTGCTTTTAACCGATATAGATTTGACACCCAGCTTTTCGAGCAAACCCGTCACATCTGCTGATTGTAAGATCACCCCAATGGAGCCTGTTATTGACCCTTCTCGGGCGAAAATTCTATCTGCGCCCAAGGCCGTCATGTAAGCACCGGAAGTGCCCAAATTTCCAAATACTGCAACCACCGGCTTTTTGACCGAGATGCGACGTAACAGTCGAAACAAGTCCTCACCACCGACGACAGTGCCACCCGGGCTATCAATCTGCACGATCAGGGCCTTTGCGTTTTTATCTTTGGAAATTCGCCGGAGCGCGTCATTGCGGGTAAGGTCTGTCACAATGATCCCGTTAATTTGGACCCGAGCAACGTAATCGCCTGAGTTTAGACCAGTTCCTTGTATGTGGCCGCCTAATCCAGTCGCGCCGACGGCGACGACGGCGACAATCGCCGCAATGGCAATAACCCGCCAAAACGTCAATCGCCGCTTCAAACGACGTCTGTCGATCACTTCATCGGCACTCAATGGCATGGCGACTCACCATACTAATAGGCGTTAAAACCAGTCGCCCGCTGCCGGATCACGTCGGCAACGGGCGTAACCAGTATTCCCAGCTGACTACTAAGCTTCGTCGTCGGAGTCGTCAGCGTCTTTCTTGGCCTTTGCCTTAGCCTTTGGCTTCGGCTTAGCTTTGGCCTTAGGTTTAGCTTTCGCTTTGGCCTTGGGCTTTTCTTCAGCTTCCGCTTCTTCGGCCGCTTCGGCTTCGGGAGCCTCAGCCTCAGATGCTTCATCCTCTGCCTTGGCTTTAGCTTTTTTCTTAGCCGGTTTTTTCGCAGGTTTTTCTTCGGCCGGTGCTTCCGCACTTTCGGCTGCAGCTTTCTTTTCTTCTAAGGCCGCACCCAAGATATCACCAAGGCTCGCGCCGGAACTGGAAGAACCATAATCCGACATCGCCTTCTTCTCGTCTTCAACTTCACGGGCTTTGATCGACAGGTTGACCTTCCTGGATGCGCGATCCACTTGCGTGATTTTGGCATCGATCTTTTCACCTGCGGCAAACCGGTCCGGTCGTTGCTCACTTCGGTCACGGCTAAGTTCCGCCTTACGAATAAAGCCAGGAATTCCTTCGCCGACTTCAACTTCGATGCCGGTTCCGGTTACACCGGTAACCGTACAGGTGACAACCGCACCCTTCTTCATGCCGGCCATGCCGGATTCAAGCGGATCATCGCTCAGTTGCTTGAGACCTAGACTGATGCGTTCTTTCTCAACATCCACATCCAAGACCTTGGCTTTGACCATTTGGCCTTTTTCGAAGTCCGTCAAAGCTTCTTCGCCGGTTTTTTCCCAGGAAAGGTCTGACAAGTGAGCCATTCCGTCGATATCGCCTTGCAAGCCGATGAACAGACCAAATTCGGTGATGTTCTTGATCTCGCCTTCAACTTCCGTACCAACCGTGTGGGTATCGACAAAGGCTTCCCAAGGATTGGAAACACATTGCTTAAGCCCCAGGCTGATCCGGCGTTTCTCTGGGTCAGCATCCAGCACCATAACTTCGACTTCTTGGCTGGTGGAAACGATCTTGCCCGGATGAACGTTCTTCTTGGTCCAGCTCATTTCGGAGACGTGAACAAGGCCTTCGACGCCTGGTTCCAGTTCCACAAATGCGCCGTAATCGGTGATGTTGGTCACCCGACCTGTAAATTTGGCGTTCATCGGGAACTTGCCTTCGACACCTTCCCAAGGATCGGATTCCAGTTGCTTCATGCCCAATGAAATTCGCTGGGTCTCTGCATTGAAGCGAATAACCTGAACGTTCACTGTCTCACCAATTTGAAGTGCTTCAGACGGATGATTGATCCGGCGCCACGCAATATCGGTTACGTGGAGCAATCCATCAACGCCGCCCAAGTCAACAAATGCACCGTAATCGGTGATGTTCTTGACGACGCCTTCAAGCACTTGGCCTTCGGTCAAGTTGGAAATCAACTCAGACCGAGCCTCAGCGCGGGTTTCTTCGAGCACGGCACGGCGGGAAACAACAATGTTGTTCCGCTGGCGGTCCATTTTCAAAATTTGGAACGGTTGTGGGGAACCCATCAGAGGCCCAATGTCGCGCACCGGGCGAATATCTACCTGACTGCCTGGCAAGAAGGCCACGGCACCGTCGAGATCGACGATAAAGCCACCTTTGACGCGACCGAAGATAACGCCGTTCACGCGTTCGGTTGCGTTGAACGATTTCTCCAGCTCGGTCCAAGCTTCTTCACGGCGGGCTTTCTCACGGCTGAGCCGGACCATGCCGTCACGATCTTCGTAACGCTCGACAAAAATGTCGATCTGGTCGCCTTCTTTGATGGTTGCTTTTTCACCGGGAGCCGCGAATTCTTTGATCGGCACGCGGCCTTCGGATTTCAATCCGACGTCAATGATAACAGTGTCGCCGTCGACACTAATTACCGAACCCTTAACCACGTGGCCTTCAAAGCCGCCGTCGGGTCCCATTGATTCTTCTAAAAGATCAGCGAAAACTTCGCCGGTTTGTAAGGGGGAATCCTCCACCACGGAGGCTGTTTCTGCAGGAGTCATGTTGTTGTAGTCCTTAAGTTCAATTGTTTGTCCAGGCCAGCCGGTTGTCTCCAGCGGTCTTTTTCACCAAGTTTAAATTTGTTTCCCAGTCCCGCCGTAATAACCCAATAAGACAGGCAACGCGGTCATTAGGAACCGTTCTGCTGATCAATGAATTCTACCGCCGCTGCGAATACCGCATCGGCGTCCAGATCACTGGTGTCTATCTGTAGTGCGTCTTGGGCCGGCACCAGGGGAGCAACACCGCGACCGGAATCACGAGCGTCTCGCTCCTTCATATCTTGCAGAACGCGGGCATGTATAGCGGCAACGTTCCGATCTAGCAACTCTTTAAGACGACGTTCCGCCCTGACCTCTACACTGGCTGTCACAAACAGCTTCGCGTCGGCATCCGGACAGACCACGGTTCCGATGTCACGACCGTCCAAAACGGCCCCCTTCATGGCGCCATCTGGGCCATCTGGCGGCGTGTGTGCGAAGTCCTGTTGAAAGGCTAAAAGAGCGGCACGCACACCCGGCACAGCAGAGACCTTAGAAGCCGCTTGAGCGACCTCGTCATTGCGAAGGTTAGGGCCTTTCAAATCGCCTGGCACCAAGGCTTCAGCGACTTCGGTGGCGCGCTCAGCATCTTCTGGGTCCTGACCTGCACTGAGGACTTTATAGCCGACGGCGCGATACAGCAGCCCCGTATCCAACAGAGCCAAAGAATAATGCACCGCCAACCGCCGCGCCAAAGTACCCTTTCCCGCCGCGGCGGGGCCATCGATAGCTATAATCATGTCGTGCTCTCCTTAAACGATGTCTGCGCCAAGCCCGTTCATTAAATCCGCAAAACCGGGAAAACTGGTGTTAATGGGGGCTGCATTATCGATATGCACAGCTTCATCCGTAACCGTGCCCAAAACTAGAAACGCCATGGCAATTCGGTGATCAAGGTGGGTTTTAATAAGGCCGCCTCCTTTGGGGGGCTTCCCATTCCCATATACGGTCAAGCTGTCTTCGCCTTCATCAACCTTCACACCACAGCGTTCCAAGCCTTGGGCAACTGCCGCCAAACGATCACTTTCCTTCACCCGCAATTCAGCTAACCCCGACATCTTCGTTATGCCATTAGCACACGCAGCAGCAGCAGCCAGGATGGGGTATTCGTCAATCATTGCCGGGGCCAGGGAAGCGGGAATGTCCGCCCCCCGCAAATCCGACGCCTTTATGCGAAGATCACACACCGGTTCACCGGCCTCGGTTCGCTGGTTTTCCCGTTCGATATCCGCCCCCATCAATGCCAAGGCATCCAACAGGCCGGTTCGCAATGGATTGACGCCAATGTTAGGCAGGGTGATTTCCGACCCCGGCACCAACAACGCGGCCACAAGAGGAAACGCCGCAGATGAGATATCTGCCGGCACGACAACATTTCGGGCGGTGAGTCTTTGCCCCCCGACCAACCGAATAGACCGCCCACCCGTCGATAATTCTTCGACCACAACGTTCACGCCAAAATGTTTCAGCATCAATTCTGTATGATCCCGGGTCGCCCGCGGCTCAATCACACGGGTTTCACCTTCTGCATTTAGGCCCGCCAATAAAATCGCCGACTTCACCTGCGCCGATGCAACCGGCAGTTCATAATCAATAGGCTTAGCGGGGGATAATCCTGTCACCGTCAGCGGCAGTCGCCCGCCCTCAGCCGCATTAAAGGCGGCACCACATTGCCCGAGCGGCGTCATCACCCGCTGCATGGGGCGTTTCGAAAGCGACGCATCTCCAACAAATGTGCATGAAAACGGCAAGGCGGCGACAAATCCCATCAAAAGCCGTACCGCCGTCCCTGAATTTCCCATGTCCAGATCTTCGGAGGGTGCAGACAATGCCTCAACCCCTCCTCCCTGGATGCGCCATTCGCCAGTATTCCCCGGGACCTGTTCTACCGTCGCCCCCAAGGCCCGCATCGCAGCGCATGTTGACAGCACGTCTTCGCCTTCCAACAGTCCCGAAACTCGGGTTTCGCCATCGGCAAGCGCGCCTAAGATGGCGGCCCGGTGCGATATGGATTTATCGCCCGGAATTTTTGCGAAGCCCATTAAGGGTCTTGATCTGTTAGATTGCGCTTTCGACATGGTCATTACCGTTGGAATCTGTCTTACTGTGTTGCAGGCTGTATTGCGGTGAAACACCCCGCCAACCCTTGTGTTATCAGGCGAATTTGCCGGACTTATCTTCCTGACGCGTCCTTGAAAATAGTTTTTTTTCGCAAACAATGTTTTTTGGTTTTGACACGGCCCGGCGAAAATGGCAATTGGGCTCGCCTGAAACGTATATTTGGTTCGGAGGTTTATAGATGGCGAAACCGGAATGGGGCGCTAAAGTTTTGTGTTCAGACTGCGGTATGCGGTTCTACGATCTCAAACGTGATGAACCCGAATGCCCGACATGTGGCACTGTCCACAAGGCGGTAAAGGTATCCAAGCCTAAAAAGGCGCGCGAGCCCGAACCAACGCCTGAACCAAAGAAAGCTAAACTAGAAGCCGATTCGGAAGAAGTGGTTGAAGATACTGGTGACGAGGCGCTTTTGTTGGCAGATGACGAAACTGATGACGATCTCGACGATGGCGACGACACGGGCGAAAACGGTAATGGGATCATGGAAGATACGTCGGACTTAACTGCGGACGACGACGACATGTCAGAAGTCATGGAACACGTGGAGAAGCCTGAGGACGACAGGGCGTAAGAACCTTCTATAACGTACAACCAACAGACCGCCGATACAGTCAGTTAAAGTTTATTTGGAATTCGCTTGCCAATCCCCGGTATTCCTAAGTAGGTTCCCGTCCGACCCCGCCCCGAAACGGGATTTGATATTTCGGATAAATATTTCCCGCGGCCACCTGTTTAATTTGGTGCCGCAACACGTGGGGCCGTAGCTCAGTTGGGAGAGCGCTACAATGGCATTGTAGAGGTCGTCGGTTCGATTCCGTCCGGCTCCACCAATAATTTCAAGGGCTTAGCTG
>JABJKH010000023.1 GCA_018660465.1 Rhodospirillaceae bacterium | reverse complement strand
CTGCGTGACGTGGACGAAGCCCAGTCTGCCATCGTGCAGGTCGCCAAAGCACTGGCTGATGCCGGTGAAATTGTTATTGCAGTCGGCGGTGAAGACGACGAATTCGTCTACTAGTAGGTATTCACTAACGCATCACCATCACGGAATGCTTGGATTCTTCCAGGACTTTGAAGGCTATGCTTCCCATGAAGAAGCGTTTTAGTCCTGACCGGCTGGTGTCCGACACAACAATCATCGAGTATTTTTTACCCTCATCAACGATTTCATCGACAGGGTTTCCGACACGCACCACAGTGTCTTGCGGTTCGATTCCCATATCGGAGAGAATTTTCTTAGCCTCGGCAACATTCTTTTCCGCGTTGGGACGACCTTCATCATCTTCCGCCACAGATAGGATCGATACTGGAAAACCACAGGTATGGGACATCGCCGCCGCTCGCCGAACCATATCATTGGCCCGTTCAGTTCCGTCTGTACAAATTAAATTACCCAGACTTCCCTCAAGTTCCCGAGTCACAAGAACCGAACACGGCGCATGGACCGCGATTTTTTCAGCTACAGCAGGGTCACGGAACGATGCGAGGGAAAACTTACGCCAGCGCTCAGACGCGCCAAGTATATAGAGGTCGTATTCACCGAGTTCCCACTGGTCGATAATTCCTGTAGCGATATCGCGAGCCACCTTAAGCTTGAGAACGATTTTGCGGCCCTGTTCGTTAGTGTATTCAATTTTGTTATCACCAAGAGACGTGCCATCAACATCCGTATGGGTGCTTTGCTCTGGCCAGTCGGCAGCCATTTCTCCCATTTCAATCAGAAGGTCGCGACCCTTTTTCAAATATTTGATGCCGGGCAGTTCAAGTCCCCACTGGAGCATATTCTCCCGTGCGACGCTTATTTGCAGTCCCCCAGAACGAAGCCCTTGATCGATTGCCCTGACATAGAGCAAGACAATATCTGCATCCAGGCCCCGGCTAAGCTTCGCCGCGTACCGCAAACCCCGGTACGATTCATCTGACCCATCAATACAGACAAGTATTCTAAAACGCTTATTGTCGGTTTCATCGTTCACTTCATCCACCCCACATAGTCGACTTCGGGTTAAATCCCGATTGCAGGCCAGTAGACAGCAGCAGAGGCCAACATAACAAGAGTAGATATGATCACCATCTTCCAGCCAACCGTCAAAAAGTCCGTCGCCTTCAGATACCCCGACGCATAAACAATGGTGCACGCCGGTGTGCCAACAACCGTCAAATAGGCAAATGCCGACGACATGGCCGTGATAAATCCAATCACAACCGGGCTTTCCCCCGCCGCCGTCGCAAGGTTCAGAACAATCGGACCTAAAACGGCAACCGCCGCACCATTAGACATCATGTTGGTGACACCGGTTGTCAAGACAGAGACCGCGCCCCAAAGCCCAATCCCCTCCCCGGCACCAAGCGGCACAAGAAGACCTAAGAAAGCTTCAGCGACCCATAACGCGGCACCGGTTTCTTTCATCTGCAAACCCATGGAGATCGCAGCCGCATAAAGCAGTACAACACCCCAGTTTACGCCGATGTTGATATCTTCCCAGCGGACCAAACCAATGATTAAAAATGCCGTCGCCCCCATAATCGCCACGGTTCCCATGCCGATTTGGTCGGAATAAAAAATCCAGCCGATCAGGACACTGATAAACAGAACGACGGCCATCCAATCCGGCGTCTTCATTGATCCTTCGGCTTCAACTTGACGGCGCAACTTCACCACGGCACGGGATAAATCGCGATATTCGGGCTTAAATGTCCAAAATAGAACGAGCGTCACCAGCGGCAGCTGAATCAGGAACATCGGATACATAAAGACCATCCATCTTACGTAATCGATGAGAAATTTATGGGTTTCTGGGTTTGTCGGGTCGTAAAAGAATTCTTTCCAGTACCCGATCATAATTGCATTTCTGGCACCGCCTGACGGCGTGGCAATTCCGGCGACCGAACATCCATAGGAGATTGAAAGCAATATAACGACGGCAAGGTTGCGCACTTTTTTTGGATCGTCACTGGTCAGAGTGATCAAGGTTATGCCCACCGGCAACATCATCGCGGCAACAGTATGTTCGCCAATGAATGACGCAAGAATTCCTGAAACAGCGGAAATACCAAAACAAACCCGCGATGTTCGGGTACCCGTCATACGCACAATTAGAAAGGCGATCCGTTTGTCGAGTTTCTGTTTAACCACCGCAACTGCGAGCATCAACGATCCCATGATGAAGAGAACCGAATCATTCCACAGACTCTTGGCGACATCAGATGAATCAAGTCCCATCAAGAGGACCTGAGCGATAATGATAAGCAAAGCGACCCCGGGCAGTGGTATGGGTTCGGTTATGAACAAGATGGTCGCCACCACCGACATGGTCAGCATGATCATGCCTTGTTCCGTCAATCCATTCGGCAGAGGGGCATTCAACATCCCCGCACCTATGAGCATGGCAATCAGGAACCACCGCTTTTCCCAAAGATACAGGAACAAGTAGCGCCAACGCACAGTAACAACACGCCGGATTTTCCGGGTGCCCTTGGCGGCTAATCGAAAATCAACATTCAGTTTTGGTGCCCGCAACGGACTGCCTCAGTATTTTAGGGTGAGACTAGATGATGTTTATATACCGGAATACCTAAATATATCTTAGCGCTTTTAATCTCTTACCCGAACATTAAGGTTTTCTTATATACACGAATTACTAAGAAATCAAACAGCCGCCCGTAACGACCCAATAGTTGCAGCGTAATCATCGTCCTTGAAGACAGCACTGCCCGCAACCATCACATTTGCTCCAGCCTTAGCAACAGAAGCAATAGTGTCTGTGTTCACGCCACCGTCTACTTCCAACTCAATTGGATGGTCGCCGATCATGTTTCTGATGCGCTCGATTTTTGGCAGCTGGCTTGAAAGGAAACTTTGCCCACCAAAGCCTGGATTGACCGTCATTACCAAGATCAAATCGACCTTGTCCAACACGTACTGAATAACGCTTTCTGGCGTTGATGGGTTAAGGGAGACTCCCGCCTTCTTACCCAGCGAGCGTATCACCTGAAGTGACCGATCCAAATGCGGCCCGGCTTCTGCGTGCACGGTGATGATGTCACTGCCCGCCTTGGCAAATGCTTCCAAGTAGCTATCGGCAGGCGAGATCATCAAATGCACATCGAATGTTTTCTCGGTGTGCGGACGCAGTGCTGCCACGACATCCGGTCCGATGGTGATGTTCGGCACAAAGTGGCCGTCCATAACGTCGATATGGACGTAATCGCAGCCCGCCGCATCAATTGCTCGTACTTCTTCGCCAAGTCGCGCGAAGTCGGCTGAGAGGATGGAAGGTGAGATTTTGACGGGTGGGGCCATGTTCTTAAGCTGCTTTGCCAGCGCACGCCGCACTGTTTGCCCGCGACCGGGTGAGCAGAACTTCTTGGGCAGCTCCTTCGTTTTCATCCTTACCGACCCATGCTTTAAGAGCTCCCGCCTGCAAGGCCCGGCCATAGGAATAACTTAGCGCCCAAGGCTGGGGGCCATATTTCTGGTTCATGGCATTGAGGTTGATCGTTGCTTCCTCTTCCGTTTGGCCACCAGAAAGGAACATGATCCCCGGCACCGCAGCCGGAACACAACGCCGCAGTGTCTCAACCGTCATCCGCGCAATTGTGTCGGCGTCGGCCTGAGCACTGCAATCACTCCCGGAAATCACCATGTTCGGTTTCAGGATCATGCCTTCAAGCACCACGCCTTGTTGAAATAATTCTTCGAACACTGCGTTCAAAGTGCGCTCCGTTGCGGCTTTGCAGGCATCAATTTCATGGCTGCCATCCATTAGGACTTCGGGCTCGACGATGGGAACCAGTCCACCCTCTTGGCAAATCCGCGCATACCGCGCCAAGCCATGGGCATTCACCCTGATCGCATAGTCCGTGGGCTTATCGTCAGCGATGTTAATCACTGCCCGCCATTTGGCGAAACGCGCCCCCAATCCAACGTATTCAGCAACCCGTTCGGTCAGACCATCCAAGCCTTCTGTTACCGTCTCGCCCTCAGATCCGGCCAAGGGCTTAGCGCCGGTATCGACTTTAATCCCTGGAATGATATTTTGAGATTTCAGCAAATCCGCCAAACGAGTGCCGTCCTTGGCTGATTGGCGTAAGGTTTCGTCGAACAAAATGGTACCGCTAATGAATTGTCCCAATCCCTCAGCCCGGAACAGCATCTCGCGATAATCCCGGCGCTTATCCTCTGTGGATTCTACATTAATGGTATCGAACCGTTTTTTAATGGTTCCCGTGCTTTCATCCGCCGCCAACAATCCTCTGTTGTCCGAGACCATTTCCAGTGCGGTCGCTTTTAATACATCTAAATTCATTGAGGCTCTCCTCCCCTACATTTCAAAAAATACATACCTTAACCGGCTAAACCCGGTCTTTTACTGCTTCGGCCACAGCATCTGCCGTAATGCCAAAATGCTCGAACAGCTGACCCGCAGGTGCCGACGCACCAAACCCGGTCATGCCGATAAATCCGCCCTTGTCGCCAGTGTAGCGTTCCCAGCCCATGCCGACGGCGGCTTCAACAGCAACACGCGTCGTTCCCGGGCCTAAGACTTCAGACTTGTAAGCATCATCTTGTTCATCAAACAGTTCCCAACACGGCATGGAAACCACGGCCGTTGGAATACCGTCTGCCTGTAATTTCTCTCGTGCATCCAAAGCGATGGAGACTTCTGATCCCGTCGCCAGGATTGTCGCCTGACGCGCGCCGCCTTCAGCGTCCGCCAAGACATAAGCACCCTTGGCGCACGGATTGTCCTCAGTGAATTCTGTCCGAACCGCTGGAACACCTTGACGAGTCAGAACCATCCCTGATGGACAGTCCGAACTCTCCAACGCCAAAGCCCAGCATTCTGCAACTTCAGTCGCATCCGCAGGGCGGAACAGCTTGAAATTCGGTGTCGCCCGCAGGGTCGCTAGAGTCTCAACGGCTTGGTGGGTCGGGCCATCTTCGCCAAGACCAATGGAATCGTGGGTTAAGACGTACACAACCCGTTGTCCCATGAGCGCAGATAGCCTAATCGCGCCGCGCATATAGTCAGCAAAAACCAAGAATGTTCCAGAATAAGGAATAAATCCGCCATGCAGCGCAATGCCGTTCATTGCAGCTGCCATACCGTGCTCGCGCACACCGTAATGCAAATAGCGACCTGAGAAGTCACTTGGCGTTACGGCGTCCGTGCTGGCGGTCTTGGTGTTAACAGACCCGGTCAAATCCGCCGATCCACCAATCATTTCAGGAATCGCTGCGGTCAGAGCGGTTAACGCTTCCCCCGACGCTTTACGCGTTGCCCAGGCTGGTTTCTCATCCGCCAGCATACGCTTGTGACCATTCAGGGCCGCGATCCAATCACCAGGCAGTTCACCCGCCATCACACGATTGAACTCAGCACTGTCTCCACCATTAAGGCGGCCTTCCCAAGCTGTACGGTCAGCAGCCCCCCGACTGCCAACGGTGCGCCACGAAGCGGCGACATCATCAGGAATAACAAACGGATCATGCGCCCAGCCGGTCTTTTCCCTCGCAAGCGCGAGTTCATCGTCACCAATCGGTGCGCCATGGGTGCCCGACGTTCCTTCTTTGTTTGGCGCGCCATATCCGATCACAGTTTTGCAGGCGATCATCGACGGCGTACCTGTCGCTTTTGCAGCCGCAATGGCTGTGGCGACCGCGTCTGCATCATGTCCATCGACGGCCTGCACATCCCAGCCGCTAGCTTTAAAACGAGCCTGTTGGTCATCCGCGACCGTCATATCGGTCGGACCATCGATGCAAATGCTGTTGTCATCAAACAAGACAATTAGCTTGGAAAGCTTTAGTTGGCCAGCAAGAGAGATCGCCTCGTGACTAATGCCTTCCATCAAACATCCGTCACCGGCAACAACATATGTATGGTGGTCGACGAGGTCGTCGCCGAAACGCGCATTGGCCATGCGTTCGGCCAAGGCCATGCCAACCGCTGTGGCAATGCCTTGCCCCAGCGGACCCGTCGTCGTTTCAATCCCGCTGGCATGTCCGTATTCAGGGTGGCCCGCCGTAATCGAGCCTAATTGGCGGAAGTCTTTGAGTTGTTGCAGCGTCATGTCGGCATAGCCGGTCAAATGCAGCAATGAATACAGCA
Source organism: Rhodospirillaceae bacterium (assembly GCA_018660465.1). Taxonomy (NCBI): domain Bacteria; kingdom Pseudomonadati; phylum Pseudomonadota; class Alphaproteobacteria; order Rhodospirillales; family Rhodospirillaceae; species Rhodospirillaceae bacterium. Next base: position 7,839 of record JABJKH010000023.1, on the reverse strand, counting down.
GCATCGAGCCGTGCCCCGCCGACAGCACGAATCGATCCCTGTCGGCCCAATTTGGCGCACTGGCATCGAACTTCAGGAATTTTGAGAACAAGACTGTGGCGACATCGGCCATACCCATGGGCATGCCTGGATGGCCGGAATTGGCCTTTTGCACGGCGTCCGCTGACAAAAAACGAATCGCATTTGCCATATCTTTATGGGACGCGGTTCCTGCACCGGCGGTATCTGTCTCAGCATCCATCATGGATTCTTCTTCTCCTTGGGCCACGCATCAAGAACAACGCCGGCAAATTTTAGGACTAACAAAGTAATATCAAAGACTTATGTGAATTCATTAAACTTGGTATCTGAATGAAACCTTCCCCCGAAGCGTTCTGGGCAAGAGATTACGGGACGCGCCAAAACGGTATTCATTTCTACCCTCTCATGAAGCCGCAATCAACAGCCCGCAAGGGCATTTCCATACGATTTACGGGGACAAATTGGGAATAAAGAGATTGCTCTGTGGATAACCAAAACCAATAATTGATTTTAGGTTTATAAATCAATCAGGAGAATGCCAAATGACCGGCTACATTATTGCCCAAATAGAAGTCACTGACCCGGAAAAATTTAAAGAATACCAAGAACTTGCTAAAGGAACTGCCGACCCTTTCGGTGGCGACTTCATTGTTCGTGGTGGTAATATGGAAGTTATGGAGGGCGAAAGCCTGTCCCGAGTGGTTATAATCAAGTTTCCAAGTTTCCAAAATGCCAAGGATTGGTACAACTCTCCTGGATACTCCAAGGCCAAAGAAGTTCGTCAAATCGCCGCTCAGTCAAACTTCATCATCGTTGAAGGCCAATAATATTATAATCTAGATCATGGCAGAATTCTCGCTCGAACGTTTTACGGTCCTCCTGGTTGAAGACAACCGATACGTAGCAAACATTATGGGCGCGCTCCTGCGCGATCTTTCGGTCGGCAATGTTATCCTGGTGCGGGATGGAGTGGAGGCAATCGAATGTCTCAAGGACTCAGCTGACCCGAACGAGCGGTCAATCGATATGATCATCTCTGACATGGTCATGTCGCCAATCGATGGCCAGATTTTATTGAAATGGGTGCGCCAGGGTCGGGAATCTCCTGACCGGTTTTTGCCCTTTATCATGATGTCAGGAGCAGCCGATTCGGAAAATGTTCGCGAAGCCCGCGACCAAGGGGCCAACGAATTCCTCGCCAAACCCTTTTCTGCTGAGTCAGTTGCTCAGCGGGTACTGCAAATTATCAATCAACCCCGCCAATTCGTTGCAACACGAGACTATTTTGGCCCTGACCGCCATCGCCACAGTGAAAATGAGAGCGAATTAGAGACAGAACGTCGTTATGCTGATGAGTCTGACGCCACCATTGTTTATTCATCGGACAAGAAAGTCCGGCCTAAAGACGCCTCAGAAATTTATCTATTTAGGCTGCCCAACAGGTTACGAGAACTCGCAGGTGGCCTGGGCTTTACGGAATCAGGGGAATTGCCGGTTAAATTTTTGGAAGAAGCTGACAACCTCCTAGATCGTAAAGCGCTCGATTTCCATGACTGGGCCTTGGAATATCTGGCAAAAATGTCTGGGCTGTGCACGGATGCCAAGCAAGAAGGCACCACCGAACGCCTAAGTTCATTCAAAGAAATAAATCTATTAGCCCACGAACTTCGGGGCCAAGGCGGTACTTTTGGTTATCCGTTGATTACTCATACGGGGAAAAGTCTATATCACTTTACCTCCCCGCCCTGCCCTGTTGACGACGATGCCCTTGAGATCATCAAGGCACACATCGATACCATGCGCGTGGTGTTCCGAGATAAAATTACCGGCGATGGCGGAGACGTCGGTCGCGCCCTTAAAACATCCCTCGATCAAGCCATCCGGCAGCAGGGAAAATCAGCTGATCAATAATGCGGCGGCGGCACATCATCCTTAACTGGCGAAGATTTCACCTCTTCCTCAAGGGCCAACAGACGATCTTTAAGTCGTTCCACCTTTGCGACCAGCTCATCAACTGTCTCCCACTGCTTAGTCACAATATCACTTAAATCCCTAATCGTTGCCTCCTGATGGGCAATGTGGGATTCCAGGTCGGCTATACGTTCGTCTGCGTCATTCATGGCAATCAGTCATGTCCCACCTGTTTGGCTTAGTCAAGCAACGATAACAATGTCTTTTCGAAGCTTAATTTTGCAAATTTTCCTGTCCATTTAACTACATAAAAAGTAGCTTAATACTACATATTTTGCAGTATCTCATTCGACCACGGCCTCCTATGTTCTGCGGCACCAAGTGATCACCACTTGGAACCAGCAGTCTACAGAGCAAAGGAGAACAAAATGTTGGATCTAAACAAAAAAGCCAACGTGGTTTTAAAAGCGAATGATACCGATGACTATTACGAAAAAAGTCTAAAAAGGCCTGACCGTGCCTTTGAATTCGAATGCCCTACCCCTGCCGAGTGGTCAACAGAGTTGTGATTCAGGGACGAGTGGGGGTGACAGCCGAAGATATTGGCGAAGATATTGGCGGAGAAATTGATAAAAAATTCTCCGCCTATTTTTTGTATTCAATCTCGATAACTCGAACTTCTTCATCGCTTACGTTGGTGGCATTGTGCTTGATTGGCGCGGTATAGGCCGCCGCGCGGTCCATCACGTAGTCAACAAACCGGACCGCGCCATCGTCGCTTTCCAGCTTCAGCCTGCCGCCCGACTTCTGGATCGTCACATAGTCAAATGTATGATGGTGCCAGCCGGTTTCTGTGCCAGGATCGAACCGCCAAGACGTAATTTTGGTTTTGTCATCCTCGAACAAAATCGTGAACTCAGCAGGTTCATAGTCGTGGTCTTGGTTTGTTTCTTTCAGCTGAACTGACATCGCTGCCCCCTCCGTTGCCATGCAATCACTGTAGCCTTTCCCAAACGCCTTGAGTAGAGTTATGAAAATTTTAATTCGCTCAACAGGAAACCTTCCACATGACGACTTCGGCTCTGCGCTTTGGCGTATTTTTAGGTCCCCACCATGCCCTTGATGAAAACCCCACTTTAGCTCTGCAGCGAGACCTAGAACTCATCGAGCACTTGGATCGGCTTGATTTTGATGAGGTTTGGATCGGCGAACACCATTCCGGTGGCTTTGAAATAATCGCCGCCCCAGAAATCTTCCTTGCCGCAGCCGCAGAACGCACCAAGCGCATTCGATTGGGAACCGGCGTTAAAACCGTATCCTTCACCCATCCGATGATTATCGCAGACCAGATGGTGCAATTGGATCACATGACCCGGGGACGCACGATGTTTGGGGCGGGGCCCGGGGCGTTGCCAACTGACGCCTATCAAATGGGCGTAGACCCCGGCGACCAAAGACGCCGCATGACCGAAGCCTTGGATGCCATCGTCCCTCTTTTGGAAGGCGAAACAGTATCGATGGAGACCGATTGGTTCACCCTGAAAGATGCCAAACTTCATCTTGCACCCTATACAAAACCTCGGATGGAGATGGCGGTGACCAGTGTCAGGTCCCCATCGGGGGCTCTGTGTGCGGGCAAATATGGCGCGGGCCTGTTGGTGCTTGGCGGCATTTCAGACAAAGCACTTGAGGCGCAGACTGAGAACTGGCGCATTTGCCAAGAAACAGCCGATGCCAACAACCGCACGGTTGATCGCCGCCAATGGCGCATCACCGTCATGACGCACCTTGCCGACACTAAAGAACAAGCCCTCAAGGATATGGAATATGGCCTGCAAAAGTGGGTGGATTACTCCCATCACGTACTCCCAGCCTCGCCCTTTCCAACCGATGTTGACGATCCGCTATCGTGGGGCATTGAGAACCAATTGCTTTTGATTGGCACCCCTGATGACGCCATTAAGGAGATCGAACGCGTACAAAAACAAACCGGCGGATTTGGAACCTTTTTGTTCTTCGGCAACAACTTCGCCCCCTGGGAAGCGACCAAACACAGTTACGAACTGGCAGCGAGGTACGTCTTCCCACATTTCCAGAACAGCAACACCTCAAGACAAGAAAGTTACGATGTCGCCCGCGCCGGTCACAGTAAATTGCAGGCTGATTTCAAGCAGGCGGTCGATAAGGCCTCTGATGCCTATAAAAAATCAAGGTAACCAAAGATGTTGGGCGAATGAGCATGTCGCATTGACGAAGTCGAAGCCATGTTAATGGGTCTTTATCGGTGAGATTTGATTTTAATCAATCTTTGCATCAAATACTAATAAAGTGAGCACTTCATTGATCTCGCCTTTACGTCGCAACGGCATCTTTACCTGTTGCCACTTTTTGTAGGCTCGACCATCAATATTTAGGTCACCTTTGCCAAAAATGGGCTTCTTGTTGGTCAGGATATCGTGCAGAATTTCAAATAACTCGGTTTTACGTCTTTGATTTGGTAGCTCAGATACCTTTAAACCGGTTCGCTCGAATCCGAAACTTTCAACCAAGTGTGTCCCGTTGAAGATATACGTGAAGTCGTCGTCCTCGAGCCGATGGATCGCAATATATGGCCAAAATTTCATAAATTTCTTTTGTTGTAGCTCATCAAAATCTATGAATTCCCGCCCCTCAAGAGCAGCCATAAACTCCAGGACCACCGGCTCGGTGATCTCCGCCGACGATGTAACACCTTGCTTTAAGAATGCGCCGCCTTCACTTCTTAGCTTCCCTGCCTCTTCATTCGTAAGTTTTTTTTCGACAGGCATCAGAAAAGGTGATCTTTCGCCAGTTAAAGTCAGGCATCAGAATAGTTGATCTCTTACCAGTTAAAGTAATGATTTATAAAATTGAACCAGCTTAACTACTTTCGGTAAGGTTACTGATAATAATTTAGTTTACAATACTCATCTATAGTACCTTACACCTTTTGACAACAAAGACACCACCCTCATCCCGAGGACCCGCTTGGGAGAGGCTGAGCCCAGACAAAACGGCGGCCCCGGAGGGCCGCCGTTCTAATTATTGAAAGATATTCAGTGCAATGTCGCGAGTGCCGCATGGATGCGTTGCCCTTGTTCTTCAGAGATCATGCCGGTCAGCACCTCGCCAAAGTGAGGATGCTGGGCACCAGAATGGATATACTGCCAGCGATAGGATTCAAGGAAGCTGTCAGCAATCGTCTTAACTTCTCTCTCGTTAACATCCCGACCACACACTGCGGCGAAATAATCTGCATCGGCGACGGCCTGGCCTTGAAGAATACCATCGACTGCGGCAACAAGCTCAATGAACTCATCGACCGATCGGTCTCGTTCTTCAACCGTGACCCCGGCGTCATGCCGCTTCCATTCAAGCTCATCAAGGGCGGCGTGCTGGCTCTCTTCTTTCCAATGGAACAAGAACACATCCTTGAACAAATTGGACAGTGCTGGGTCAGCGTCGATGCTTTGTCGGTAATGAAGCTGAGTAAACAGCTCAATATCCAGCGTCAGCGCCAGTACCGCCCAAGTGCTCTTGCTCAGGACCAACTCTGCCACCTCATCAGGGTCAGCATCAAATCGGTACCCTTCAGGCAAAGTTTCCTCCATCATCGCATCGATGCGGCGGAATAGTTCTTGGTGTTTTAGCTCCTCTTCACTGAAACGAACCAATGCTTCGAGCGCCACTTGGTCACCCAGCACGTGGTCTTGCGTGACTTCAAGCACCTTGGCGTTCACAAAGCGCTCGGCGAGACCGAATACGTTAGCGTAGGTCCGACCTTGGATTTGACTGACGAGGCGTTTTTCGCTTTCAGAAAGAGTGACGAAACTCGGCAACAATGTCAGGCCGTCCGGCAGGTACTTCTCAGACCTGTCAAAGTGACGGCCTTGGATCACGTCCTCCTCAATCTCCCAGCGCACGCGTTTGGAATTTTTGATACAACGGGCATATCCGTTAATGTTCTCGCTTCTCGTAATGGCGTTCATAGTCTTTCTCCTGGTTCGTTTCTTACCCCCCGCAACAGCACGGCTGGTCATTGACGACGAACATAGAAAGAAACCCAGAAACGAGATACTTCGTGATGTGTAGTATCGAGCTATTTTTTATGTAGTTCAAAAAGGGCGCGACATAACGCCGTGGTCGAGTATATTTCAGAAAGTAAAATAATTGGAGACACCCATGCTCAGAACGTTAGTCGTCGTCTTAGGTCTGATCCTGGCGAGTGGCGAAAGCCAGGCACAACAAGCCGAATTCAAAATTTCCGGACATGGCTCAAGACCCTGTTCCGAAATTCTTAAATCCTTCGATAACAAAGGCGGCGTAAATTTTAGAAAACTGCAATATATTAGCTGGGTTCATGGCTTCATAACCTCATACAGTTATCAGAAAAACAGCCCCATCGATACCGATTGGAACCACGCCATGCCGTTTATCGGGCTCTACTGTAACAAACATAAAAACGAAACGTTGCTAGATGCCAGCACCCAACTCCTGAACCATCTGCTGAAATCGAAAAATAAATAATTCAGCCTGGGGGTGAGAGTAAAGTGTTGCGTCGATCAATTGAGACCACCGCCATAAGCAGACATTGTTCCTCTCGCAAGACCATTCGTTGTAATCTGACTGTAACCAAGATTAATGGCCGCCTTGTCGCAAGTTGGTATACGCTCTTGCTAACGTAACCTAAGTTGGGAGATGACGATGGCGGGTGATGAAGTTGGCGATTATTTGCCGGGTGATCCTCGGTATGGAAAGAATGCCGAGGAACTGAAGGATTTTTATCGCAAGAAACCAGCGCAGTGGGCGATCTATTGTTGGGATAAAGAGGGGGCGAGCGAAGACCGGGATAGAGCATTAGCGGACCAAAAGAATTATATCCAAGAAATTGGCGAGCGGGTCATTGGCTATGGCCATTTCGTTTCCGATGATGGCCTTGAGACCTTGGGCACATCGTTTTTTATCCAACTTGATGATCGCGCCGCCGCCGAGGAGTTCATTGCCAACGAACCAATGAACAAGGCTGGCGTATACGAACGCGTCGATTTTAATCGCTGGTCGAACAGCTTTCAAAAACGTCAAGCCGACTATGCGCGGAAAGGGCTGCAGCAATTTTTATGCACCGGCTCGAAAATCAGCGACTCGGCCAAGTTTTTTGCTACCCATCTCAACGATCACGAAAAATACTTCGACGGTTATGGTGATCGTTTCATTTTTCGCGGACCAATCCGTTCCGCTGATGGCACGGTTAATATTGGCACCGCGTTAATGCTGGAACTGACAGACCGCGCGGCGGCCGATGACTTCTGGAATAACGAGCCTTTTGCCGCCAATGGCGGCTACCAGGACGATTGGCGCGTTCGCCGTTGGGTATTCGGTGATTAACCAAGCACGGAGGAATTTTTGGTGGCGTATGAAATTGTTTAGATCAGCGGCAGTCCCTATGCCTGGACCGTCCTGCTGGCTATGGAGGTCAAGGGGCTGGCCTACCAATCCCGCCAATTGGACCGTAGCAAGGATGAGCACAAGGCGGCGGACTTCCTAGCGATTAATCCGCGCGGCCTGGTGCCAGTCTTGAAGAGCGAGCAGAATGGTCAGGATGTTGTGGTGAGCGAAGCCATCGCCATCCTCGCCTCCACCCCATTGGCGCGACTAGAGAATCAGCCAAATATAGGTACGACAGTCACAGTCCGTTTCCCCAGTGATCGGATTATTCATTAGGAGAAAGCCAATTAACGAAGATACGCCATTAATGTCCTGTGTGGATGGCTCCCTGTTTGCAAGGATTTTGTTCTGTTTCGGCGTGGTCGTTAGGTACAGTCTTGTGTCCGGCCTGTTTGCGCGGTGTCTATTACCGCTGGCCTTGATGGTTTCCGCGAATAAGGTCCT
>JABJKH010000022.1 GCA_018660465.1 Rhodospirillaceae bacterium | reverse complement strand
TGGCCGATATCTTCAACGGCCTTGATCGGAATACCGAGAACCAGTTCATGAGCGGACTGGAAGAACGCAACCGAGAGAGTGCTGAGAAGATCAAATCGCTAATGTTCACCTTCGATGATCTGGCCAAGGTCGATGCTGCCGGTGTTCAGGTAATCCTCCGCCAGGTTGAGAAAGATCAACTGGCAATGGCGCTTAAGGGCGGTTCGGACGATGTAAAAGACCTGTTCTTCGGCAACATGTCCGAACGTGCCGGCAAGATGATGAAGGAAGACATGGAGGCCATGGGCGCGGTTCGCCTGCGCGATGTGGACGAAGCCCAGTCTGCCATCGTGCAGGTCGCCAAAGCACTGGCTGATGCCGGTGAAATTGTTATTGCAGTCGGCGGTGAAGACGACGAATTCGTCTACTAATCGACAAACAGAAAATATTAAGCTGCACGGCAGCGGGAACATTAATGAGCACGGCACAAAAATATATTTTCGATACGGACTTTGAAGAAGAGGCTAAGCGAGTCCTGCTTGAGATCAAGCAGGAAACCGAGGCCGAAGCCAAATCCGAAATTGAAGAGCCTGATCCGACCTTTACTGAGGCGGAAGTGAACACTGCCCGCACCGAAGGCTTCAACGCGGGCAAGGAAGAAGGTATCCGTGAGGCTGCCAACGCGACCGAACAACGCGTGCTGGAAACGTTGAAGGCGTTGAGCCAGCAAACGGAGCAAATCTTTCACAGTATGGAAGACGTAAACACAACGGCCATCCGCAACGCCATGTCGGTGGGGGCCTCGATTGTTCACAAGCTTTTTCCGCATCTAAATGAACGCCACGCGGACACCGAAGTTCAAGCTCTCATCGACACGGTCATAAAACAAGTTATCAGCGATCCAACTATTCGCGTGCATGTAAACGAGGGGCTATTTGAGGTCGTTAAAGAGCGATGTGTGCCGATGGCGGCAAAAATCGGTCATGGTGATAAAGTCGAAGTCATTGCCGACAGCACACTTCCCGAAGGTAATTGCCGACTCGAATGGGAAAGCGGTGGTGCCGCGCGCGATGCTGCAGGCATATGGCGCGACGTTGATGAAATTCTAGAACGCAACTTGGGTGGCAATTGGAAAGCGCTAAAAGAAGTAGCTGAGTCCATTGCTGCGGAGAAAGCGGCAGCACTAGAGCCAGTCGCTGAGCAAACTGACTCTCCAGGTTTGGATCCAGATCAGGGGGAACAACCTACGCCGACCTCAGAAATTACGACTGAAGAACCAAAAATTACGACTGAAGAACCAGAAATTACGACTGAAGAACCAGAAATTACAACTGAAGAAGGTGTCGTCGAAGACACTCCAGGAATTGTACCAGAGGCAGAAACGACACCAGAGAAAGGCTCCTCTGAATCTGAAACATCTGAGAACGACGCCCCTATAACGGACGACACTCCTGAGGGACAAGGAGACGAAAATGGCTGACGAAGAAGACAATCTAAATCTTTCGGAACTCGACACATCCACAAAGCCGGTAGAAGACGACGATGCGGAACTGGCGGCAATGGACGTGGCCTTGCCGGAACGCGACACACAACTGGCCAGCATCCAGGATCTGGAAGCGGTCTACGACATCCCCGTTCAGGTCTCAGCGGTGTTGGGTAAATCCAGCATGCAGGTGAGCCAAATTCTAAAGCTTGGTCGGGGTGCCGTCGTAGAATTGGACAGGAAAGTCGGTGAGGCGGTTGATATCTACGTCAATAACCGGCTTGTCGCCCGCGGCGAAGTCGTCGTCGTGGAAGAACGTCTTGGCGTGACCATGACTGAAATTATCAAGACGGACCAATCTTAGGTTCCCTTCAGGGGTTCCCATCAGGGCAGACGATTTTATAAATGGCCAACGACGCAAACATAGCAATTGGAAAAGTTAAGGGATCCTTGGATCTGGCCACGATTGTTGGCTTAGTCTCGGTGTTTGGGCTTGTCGCCACTGCGATTTATCTTGGCGGCGATGTAAAATCCTTTTTCAACCCGCCGTCGATCTTGATTGTCTTGGGTGGCACCTTAGCCATTGTTACGGTTTGTTATTCGCTCGCCGAAGTTGGACGCACCGGCCGTATCGTCGCGAAAACCCTGACACAAAATGTCCGTGATCCGTCGGAAGCCGCCACTCAGGTTCTTCAAATCGCCGATTTGGCCCGCAAGAAAGGGGTTTTGTCGCTGCAAGAAGTATTGGCGTCGATCCGGTCAGAACCCTTTCTTTATAAAGGCGTCATGATGGTCGTAGACGGGACACCTGGGCGCGAAGTCGAATTGATCATGCGCCGCGATATGTCGGCAACCGGCCAGCGCCACGTCAAAAGCACGGGCGTACTCCGCAAGGCAGCGGAGTTTGCCCCAGCCATGGGATTGATTGGTACGCTCATCGGTTTGGTTCAGATGTTGGGAAACTTACAGGACCCGTCAACCATTGGACCGGCAATGGCCGTAGCCCTGCTGACAACATTTTACGGTGCCGTGCTGGCGAACATGGTGTTCATGCCCTTGGCATCCAAGTTGGAACGCAACTCAGCCGAAGAAATGCTGATTTACAATCTTTACACGATGGGGGCGACTTCCATCGGCAGGCAAGAAAACCCACGGCGATTGGAGATGCTGTTGAACAGCGTCCTGCCGCCAGCAAAACGCGTTAAATACTTTGACTAGTCTAGCGGCTGGTTGAAACTGGAGAATACGACACTATGCGGTTACTCATCATCGGAACCCTCGACGGTCAAATCGGCGCGGCCAGCCAAATCGCCATCGCGCAAGGCGCTACGGTTGCCCAGGCTGATGATATAGACGGGGGCCTAAACAACCTTCGTTCCGGCAAGGGTGCAGATTTGGTGATGGTCGACGTGAAGTTAGACATCCCCAATTTGATGATTAGCCTAAAAGCTGAACGTATTTCTGTTCCCGTGATTGCCTGCGGCATTGGCAATGATGCGCAAGCCGCCGTCCGGGCGATCAAGGCGGGGGCCAAGGAATATGTGCCTCTGCCGCCAAATGCGGAACTGATTGGCGCGGTCTTGGCCGCCGTCACCGAAGAAGCCCACACCATCGTTCACCAAAGCCCACAAATGGACCGGCTCTTGGAGCTAGGGCTCCAGGTCGCACCGAGTACCGCGAGCATTCTGATCACCGGCTCATCCGGAACCGGCAAGGAATTGATGGCGCGGTTTTTACACAATAATTCGAAGCGCAAGGCCGGACCCTTTATCGCCATCAACTGCGCGGCAATTCCTGAGAACCTTTTGGAATCTGAACTGTTTGGCCACGAAAAAGGCGCCTTTACCGGTGCTGTCGCGCGCCGGCTTGGCAAGTTCGAAGAAGCCAACAACGGCACCCTGCTGCTGGATGAAATCAGCGAGATGGACCCGCGGCTTCAATCAAAGCTGCTGCGCGCCATTCAAGAGCGCGAGATTGACCGGGTCGGTGGCTCCAAGCCTGTCAAAGTAGATGTGCGTATCGTTGCGACATCTAACCGTGACATGGATGCTGAGGTCCGTGCAGGAAATTTCCGCGAAGATTTATATTTCAGGCTCAACGTGATGACCTTGGACATGCCGTCCCTGTCAGATCGAACCGGCGATATTCCGGTTCTGGCAGAATATTTTGTAAAGAAGTACGCCGAAGCCAACGAAATGCCCGCCCTGCCGATTTCAAAGAGCGCGGAAAAAATACTGACGGCCCATTCCTGGCCCGGCAACGTGCGGGAATTGGAAAATACCATGCACCGGGCTGTCTTACTTAGCAGCGGTGAAGAGATCAGTACCGATGCGATCATGATCACCGGGGCACAGGGCGCCGCAACCGAGACCTCTTCAAATGCTGACGCAACCGCTGCCGGTATGGTCGGGCGAACCGTCGCCGAAGTTGAACGGGATCTCATCATTGATACGCTGCAACATTGTTTGGGCAATAGGACCCACGCGGCGAATATTCTGGGCATCTCCATCCGCACCCTGCGCAACAAGCTGAAACTCTATACCGGCCAAGGCTTCGACGTACCCCACCCGGGCGACGGCGATCAGCCGGCGGTTTAAGAAACTAAAGGCATAAAGACGACATGGCGGACACAGCCCCCTCAACAGCAGTAGCCACAACCGATGGCGGAGACGAAGACGCATCGTCGGTCGGCGATCAGCTGAATTCAATGGCCGGACGCGGCGATATCATGATGGCCATCGGCGTGGTCGCCATTTTGGTGATCTTAATTCTTCCGCTACCGACGTGGCTGATGGACTTCGGCCTAGCGATCTCCATCACTTTCTCAGTGATGATCCTTATGACCGCGTTGTTTATCGAAAGACCCTTAGAATTTAACTCATTCCCGACGGTTTTACTGTTGGCGACCATGCTAAGACTGTCGCTCAATCTTGCCTCAACGCGGTTAATTCTGGCCGGCGGCCATGAAGGAACACACGCCGCAGGTGAAGTAATTCAGGCCTTCGGCGGGTTTGTCATGGGCGGTAATTTCGTCATCGGCATTATCGTCTTTGCTATTCTGGTGATCGTGAACTTTATTGTTATTACTAAGGGTTCGGGGCGTATCGCTGAAGTTTCCGCCCGTTTCGCCTTGGATGCCATGCCGGGCAAGCAAATGGCCATCGATGCGGACTTGTCGACGGGCCTGATCGACGAAGATACGGCGAAGGCTCGGCGTAAAGATTTAGAAGACGAAAGCACCTTCTTCGGTGCCATGGACGGTGCCGCAAAGTTCGTCCGAGGCGATGCCATTGCTGGCCTGCTGATTACCTTTATAAACGTGATCGGCGGCATGATCATTGGTGTTGCCCAGCAGGACATGACTTTCTTGGCGGCGGCTGACTCGTATACCCGTCTGACCGTTGGTGACGGACTGGTCACCCAAATTCCGGCGCTGATCGTTTCCACCTCTGCTGGTTTGGTCGTAACCAAGGCAGGCTTGCGCGGTGCCACGGAAAAAGCACTTTTCAAACAACTGGCGACCCAGCCTCGTGCCCTCTACATGAGTGCAATTCTTCTTATGGGACTTGGAATCTTGCCGGGCATTCCTTTCCTACCGTTCGCCTCATTGGCAACGATTATGGGGGGTGCCGCGTTCTATCAGAACCGAGTCCAGGGCCACCGTAAGACTGAAGAAGAGGAACAACTTCAACTGGCTGCAGCTGATGCGGCGCCCATTGAAGAAGAACCCATCGCCAATGCCCTGCGCATCGACTATTTGCGCTTGGAACTGGGATACGGACTGCTGACCTTGATTAACAATCCGCGCGAAGGCCAACGCCTGACCGAACAGATTAAAGCGCTGCGCCGCCAAATGGCCTCTGACGTTGGCTTTGTGATGCCGTCGGTACGTATTCAGGACAACATGCAGTTGGCCGCCAATACCTACATTTTACGGGTGAAAGAAATTGACGCCGGAACAGGCGATCTTCGTCCCAACATGCTTTTGGTCATGGATCCCCGTGGTGAAGACATCACCCTTCCAGGCGAAAAAACGACGGAGCCTACGTTTGGTCTGCCGGCCATGTGGATCGAAGAAACAAACCGCGAAGAAGCTTTATTCCGTGGCTATACGGTGGTTGATCCGGCAACGGTTATTACCACTCATCTGACCGAAGTCATCAAAGACAACATGGCTGAATTGCTGTCATATGCGGAAACTCAGAAACTTCTCGATGAGCTGGAAAAAGAACATCAAAAGCTGATCACAGAAATGATTCCTGCGCAAATTTCGTTGGGTGGCATTCAACGCATTCTCCAGAACCTGCTGGCCGAGCGGATTTCCATCCGAGATTTACCAACAATTTTAGAAGGCGTTTCAGAAGGCTGTGGCCACAGCCGCAACGTCGCTTTGATCACAGAACACGTGCGCGCGCGACTGGCCCGCCAGATCAGCGATATGAATACCAATGAACAAGGCATCATCTCGCTCGTCACCTTATCACCTGAGTGGGAACAGCATTTTGCTGAGTCCTTGGTTGGAACCGGCGATGATCGTCAATTGTCCATGCCGCCGAGCCAATTGCAGCAATTTATCGCTGCCCTACGTGACACCTTTGAACGCCAAGCCATGATGGGTGAAACCCCTGTTCTGCTGACCAGCCCGGCAATTCGGCCCTTTGTTCGCTCTATCGTTGAACGGTTCCGACCGATGACGACCGTGATGTCGCAAAACGAAGTCTTTTCCAAGGCACGCATAAAAACGGTTGGTCAAATTTAAGAACCGGGTATAACCGGTATAAGTATTGAGATTAATGTGACCGAGGCACCTGCATGACCAGCGAACCCTCCCAGGCCCCTAAGGCTGTGACTAAAGGTCATAACATGATCGCCGTTGCGTCTGGTAAGGGCGGTGTCGGCAAGACGTGGTTCGCCATCACCCTCTCCCATGCCTTGTCCAAGGAAGGCCAGCGGACTCTGTTATTTGACGGCGACTTAGGTCTGGCAAATTTAGACATTCAGTTGGGCCTGATGCCGAAGCATGATCTCGGCAGCGTCATTTCGGGTCGCTTGACTCTCAATCAATCGATCGTTCCCTACGAAGACGGTGGCTTTGATATTATTGCCGGCCGTTCTGGTTCTGGCGGGCTTGCCAATGTTCCAGCCAGTCGGCTGCAAATATTAGGCGACGATCTGACGTTGTTGGCAGGTTCGTATGATAAGGTGATTTTGGATCTTGGTGCTGGGGTGGAGCGCACGGTCCGACAAATGGCCCAGAACGTCGCCACCTGCATTGTCGTCGCCACCGACGAGCCGACATCGCTGACTGACGCCTATGCGTTTATTAAAATCACCCATTTGGAACGCCCTGACACCGATATCCGGGTGGTCATAAACATGTCGAATTCCACGCGAGAAGGCGAACGTACCTTCAACACTTTGCTCAAAGCGTGCGAGGGATTTCTGAAAATGTCACCAACGTTGTTGGGTGTCGTGCGACGCGACGACAAAGTGCGCGAAACCATTCGCAGTCAATCATCTATCTTAACCCGCTATCCCAATGCAGAAGCCGCTGTGGACGTAGAAGCCATCGCCCTGAAATTATTGGAAACAGCCGATGGCTGATGTTGTTCCGCCACCAACAACACCGCCTGTTACTTCTTCTAGCCCTCCCCCCGCACCACCGACGTTGACCGTTTCCAACCCACCGCCTGCCTTAACCAGTAGTCCTGTCGGGACTCAATTCGAAGGCCGTGCGATTACGCCGCCAAATCAGCCCTCTAACCCGACCCCAACCCAGGCGGCTCCCCAGGCACCGGCCCAAGTCCAATACCAAGTTCAAATTCAAACGCCCTTGGGCACGCTAAATGCACAAAGCCCCCTCCCCCTCCCAAACAACGCGGCATTGGCGTTGGTTCTTCAGTCCCTCGGCGAGCAGCCGCAACTCCTGCTGACATCGCTTGATGGCAAACCTCTAACGCTTTTTCCAGCGCGTGTCGGAAACCTGTTAAACCCATTAGGCGCGTTGGCAACGTCGACACCAACAACACCCGTCACGCCTGGCGCACTGCCAATCACTCAACTGACTCAAGGCGCAACGGTCAATGCAACCCTGCTGAGACCTATATCCGCACTGAATGCCGGCATACCAACGACTGGAGCCTTGGCCGGCCAAGCTGCGGTCCCCGGAACCCCGGTTGCCGGGACATCGGCGGCGACATCTCCTGCTGGCATCGTTTCGGGTGTTCAGAGCACCCTCAATTCTGGTCAGACTCCACTCCACGCGAGCCATATTGGACCCCAGGCACCGGGCACAGGAATGCCCGCCACGGGCCTTCCGGCAGGCACTCAGGCAACCGTAAAGATCATATCGCTGCAACCGCCCACGCCCGGCAGCGCGCCGTCTCCGCCCACACCCGGCGGTACGATCACGGCGGGACAAACCCTGACCGGCACCGTTACCGGATCAACACCCCTCGGCCATCCCATTGTTACGACTTCGGCGGGTGTTATATCCTTGGCAACGAAAACCGTTCTGCCGACAAACACCCGTGTAATATTTGAGGTCGCCGGCAACCCCATTCTGCCACCGGCCCCCAAAACCGGCATTGGGCAAATGCTAACGACGCTACACGGCACGAAGTCCTGGCCTGAGTTGACCGAGGCGCTGCAAACCCTGGGCGACGTCAATCCGGCAATCGCTCAACAGGTGATCAATTCTGTCATTCCCGGAGCGAATGCCCAATTGACAACCAATGTCCTGTTCTTCCTCGCAGCTTTGCGCGGTGGCGACCTTCGTGGATGGCTGGGCGAGGGGCCAACGAGCATTCTGCAACGCGCCAAGCCTGATTTGGTGGCACGGCTGAATGACGGCTTTAATCAGATCGCTCGGGTTTCCGAAGAATCTACAGCCGGTGAATGGCGCGCAACAGCGGTGCCGTTTTTAAACGGATCGGAGATCGAGCAGATTTATCTCTACACCCAACGCCACAACCGCGAAGATGATCCCGACAAAGACAAAGCTGACGCCCGATTTGTCGTGGATGTGACACTGACGAATTTAGGCCGCCTGCAACTGGATGGTTTTTTGCACCAGGGACGTAAACATTTCGATCTTATTTTTCGCAGTGAGACACCCCTGCCCGGCACCATGCCTGAAGATATCAGAACGATCTTTATCAATTCGGGCGAAATTACCGGTATGCAGGGAGGCATCTCGTTTCAGGCCGCGCCGCCCAATTTTGTCGACCTCTTTCCGCCGGATAACGCGGACGATAATGTCGGCTTAATCGTATAGGTGACATAGATGGATACACACGAGCGCCGACAACTGCTGGCAGCTATACCCGGCCCCGATACAGAACATGAAATCCTGGTCCGTATGGAACAGGCCGTTTCGTTTGAGGGAGATCAAAACTCAACCCAAATTCGGATCATGTATATACCCGATCGTTTGCTGCTGCCTGATGAGAGCTTACGAGCTTATTTCAATGTGGTGTCAACGTTGGATTATGGCTCGTTGGAGACCTTAGCCGTTAAATTACTTGACGATTTTAACAACGAAATCGTCCCGCGCTGGGTCCAAATAGATATCACCACGACGGGCGCACAGATCACTGCGACCGACCGCCAACCGGGCTGGGACAATCCGAACCTTCTTTCTACAATTTTTTAAACAAAAGAGTGCGCTTTACGGCGGTGGGCATTTATGCCGATTTCGTCGAGAATGGATTGTTCTCGCCGGGTCTCTTCCAAGGCTTCCCGTTTATCGCGGTTTTCCTGGGCAATCTCATATTTTTTGAGTTCCAGATAGGCCTCACTGAGGGCATCCCGAGCTTCACCTACTTTTACCTCCATCTGAATGATGGACTCCGCCATTCGCTCGCGCCGCATGATAACGCCTTGGGCGTAGATGCCATAACATATATCGGCCTCCCCCGGCATTGAAGCAGCGACGCGTTGCTCGTTGACCACCTCAATCTCCAGATCACGTTGGCTTTGTTCCAGATCACCCATAAGTTTTAGCAACTCCCCCAAATCACGACGCTTTTCATCAACGCCGAATTCGTGGATTCGGATCAAGTTTTTTAAGTCATCAGCCATAATTTGTTCCGTCTAATCTTTTAATTTATTGCCCGTTTTCCGGCTTGACTGGATCGGCGATAAGGCTCGGCGCCGTCACTGGCGGTGCAACTCCCGGGCCGGTTGCTGCCGGTTGAGGTTGTGGTTGTGGTTGTGGTTGCGCTGGCTGGGCCGCCTGAGCTTGGGCTTGGGCTTGGGCTTGGGCTTGGGCTTGGGCTTGGGCTTGGGCCTGGACTTGAACTTGAGCTTGAGCAGGAGCCGGGGCTGGTGCTTCGATAACGGCCCCTAAAATCTCACCCAGGGTTTGATAGCACGTAGCAAGATCAGTCTTATCCACTTTTTTCTGAGCCAAAAATTCCTCAATTGCCGGGTAAAAATGAATGGATTCATCAATGCCTGGATCACTGCCGTGACGGTAGGCGCCCAAGCGAATGAGTTCGGCCATGTCTTCATAGACGGAAATAAATCTGCGTGCGCGATCAACAATGGCGTTTTCATTATCTGAATTACAGTCCGGCATGGACCGCGAGACGCTTTTCAAGATATCAACCGCGGGATACCGCCCGCGCTCAGCAATTTCACGGCTGAGAACGATGTGTCCGTCGAGAATGCCGCGTACCGCATCGGCCACAGGTTCGTTATGGTCATCGCCTTCAACCAAGACGGTGAACAGGCCGGTAATCGAGCCCTGCCCCACCGAACCTGGGCCCGCGCGTTCCAGTAACTGTGGCAATTGGGCAAATACGGACGGCGTGTAACCTTTGCTTGCCGGGGGCTCACCTGCGGAAAGACTAATTTCACGCTGCGCCATGGCGAAGCGGGTGATACTGTCCATCAAGCACAAGACCTCTTGCCCTTGATCCCGAAAATATTCGGCGACCGCCATGGTGACGAAAGCTGCTTGACGACGCACCAACGGCGGCTCATCCGATGTTGCGACGATAACGATACTGCGGGCCAAGCCTTCTTCGCCCAGATCGTCTTCTAAAAATTCTCTCGCTTCACGGCCCCGTTCGCCAATCAAGCCAATTACGTTGACCGCCGCGTCCGTATTACGGGCCATCATTGATAGCACCGTTGACTTGCCAACACCGGAACCGGCGAAGATTCCCATGCGCTGGCCATGGCAGCAGGTCAGGAATGTATTCAATGATCGAATTCCCAGATCCAACTTACCGCCAACCCGTTGGCGGGTGTGGGCAGGCGGTGGCTGACGGTGAATGGGATACCCAGCTCCCCCCATGGGGAGAGGCCCCTTATCATCGACTGGCTCACCAAAGGCATTGATGACCCGGCCCAACCATCGCTTATCCGGATAGATCACCGGATCGCTGGAACTGACTTCCACCGGACAGCCAAGACCGATCCCATCCAGCGAGCCGAATGGCATGACCAAAGCTTTTCCATCACGAAAGCCAATCACTTCGCACAGAATTTTTTTATCTCGGCGTCCAACGATGGTACAGTGGTCGCCAATAGACAGGCTGCCCTGAACGCCATCGACCTCCACCAACAACCCAACAACGGCACTTACCTGACCATACATATGATAGTCCGGAAGGCGGTCGATTTCATTCACGATATTATCGAAAAAAACGCTCAATTAATGACACCCTGTTTCACTAGATGGCCCGAGACTTTAGAATTTAATTATAGCCTATTGTGCAAGTAAGACTTTAATGTTTAGTAAAAGTCATCATTCCTAATTTCGATGAATTTCATAATCACAATACTAGCAATTGACTTTTGAAATTAAGGCACTTACCGTTTTTATGAATAAGTATAAGAGGCGGCTAAAGAAGCCTGCTCAAAGGGAGGATTAGTGACGAAACTGCTCGAGATTAGCGGTCTTACAACCTATTTCTACACGTCCGGCGGGACGGTAAAGGCTGTGGACGGCATTTCATACGATTTGGAAGAAGGCGAAACCCTGGCCATTGTCGGTGAGTCTGGCTGTGGTAAGTCGGTCAGCGCATTGTCGCTGATGCGCCTCATTCCCAACCCACCAGGTGAAATCGTCGATGGAAAAATGATCTTCATGGGGAAGGACCTACTGGCCCTTTCCGAAGAGGACATGCGCAATATTCGCGGCAAAGACATCGGCATGGTGTTCCAAGAACCCATGACGTCACTAAATCCCGTGCTCACCATCGGCTTACAGTTGACGGAAACCTTGATCCAGCACCTCGGTGTCACTCAAGAGGAGGCCGACAAGCGCGCCCTTGATTTAATGCAAATGGTTGGAATTTCTGATCCGGGCCGACGTTTGTCGCAGTACCCTCACCATTTAAGCGGTGGCATGCGCCAGCGGGTGATGATTGCCATGGCCTTGGCGTGTGAGCCCAAGCTTATCATTGCCGATGAACCAACGACGGCGCTGGATGTGACAATTCAAGCGCAAATCCTGGAATTGATGAAAAACCTTACCCGGGACCACGGCATTGCGATGATCATCATCACCCACAACCTAGGCGTGGTCGCGCGCTATGCGGACCGGGTGAACGTGATGTACGCGGGCAAGATAATCGAAAAGGGTTCCGCTAAGCAGATTTACCACAACCCGACCCATCCTTATACCTTGGCCTTGTTGAAGTCGGTGCCGCGCATGGATCAACCAAGGGCAGCTAAGCTGGACCCGGTCGATGGTCAGCCGCCTGATTTGACAAAACTTGATGGCGGTTGCGCTTTTAGACCACGGTGCCGATATGTCATTGACCGGTGCGCAACGGAAATCCCGGAATTAGAAGAAACCAGTGACGGCCAACTGACGGCATGCTGGCACGGCGGCAAATTAGACGACCCGCTTCAGGAGGCTTCATGACCAAGACTAATATTACCCGGGAAGCGGAAACCGGCTCCGGCACCAGCGTTAATCTCGGCGAAACGCTGATTACCGTCAGCGATTTAAAGATGCACTTTCCCATCGTGGAAGGCATTGTCATTAGCCGAACCGTCGCAACCGTTAAGGCTGTCGATGGCATCAGCTTCGATATTAAAAAAGGCGAAACCTTGGGCTTGGTTGGGGAATCAGGCTGCGGCAAGACAACCACGGGCCGCTGTATCCTCCAGTTGGAAAATCAAACCGATGGCTCCATCGTCTTTGAGGGGCAAGAATTAAAAGACCTAGATCAAAAACAGATGTCCAAGGTCCGGGAAAAAATCCAGGTGATTTTTCAGGACCCCTACAGTTCTCTAAACCCCAGAATGAAAATCGGCGAAATTATTGCCGAACCCATCGCCGTTCATAAAATTATTGAAGATCGAACCGAGCGCGATGCGCGAGTTCGCGAACTGCTGACAATTTGCGGATTGAACCCCGCTTTTGCTGATCGCTACCCGCATGAAATGAGTGGTGGCCAGCGCCAGCGGGTAGGTATTGCCCGCGCCTTGGCGCTCAATCCGGACTTTATTGTCTGTGACGAAGCGGTTTCCGCATTGGACGTGTCGATCCAGGCTCAAGTGATCAACCTGCTGGAAGACCTGCGCGACGAATTTGATCTGACGTATTTGTTTATATCCCATGATCTGAGCGTGGTGCGTCATCTGTGCCACCGGGTCGCGGTGATGTATTTGGGGAAAATGGTGGAATTGGCGGATTGCGATGCGCTTTATGATGATCCCATTCACCCCTATACAAATGTATTGCTGTCGGCGGTACCTATTCCCGATCCGGAGATTGAAGCGGATCGCGCCCATGAAATCGTTAAGGGTGAGGTACCAAGCCCGATTAATCCACCAAGCGGATGTGTTTTCCACCCCCGTTGCACGATGGCAACGGAGCGGTGTGGTAAAGAAATTCCCGAATTTAGGGAAGTAAAGGCGGGCCATTGGGTGGCTTGCTGGGAAGTGTGACTGTAAGGCCATTAGGTCAAAGCGGCACAAATTGAGGGAATGGGAGTTCCCTCGCTCATGGGAGGTAAAAGTTATGAAAATAACCTACTCTAGACTAGCGATCTCGGTCGCGGTCGGCGTTGGCGTTGCTATGGCAGCGTTTAGCCCGGCTCAGGCCATTAAGAAAGGCGGCGTGTTAAATTTCGTCGTCGGTTCTAAGATTCCGTCTTATGACGGACACATTGAGACCACGTTCGGCATGATCCACCCGATCAAGCCATTTTACAGCACCTTAATTCGGGTTAACCCGAACAATCCTTCATCACCGACGGACTTCGTTTGTGATGTTTGCGAAGGTGATGTGCCTAAAGGTGAAGAAGGCGGAACCTTGTTCAAGTTCAAAATCCGCTCAGGCATTAAGTTCCATGATGGAACGCCAATGACAGCGCAGGATGTTAAGGCTACTTTTGACAAAGTCGTCTTTCCACCCAAAGGCGTCGCCAGTGCCCGGAAAGCCTATTTCAAGGCGGTTAAATCCATCACGGCTCCTGATGACACAACGCTGATTTTTAAGCTGAGTTTCCCCACTGGAACGTTTATTCCAGCAGTCGCCATGCCTTTCAACTTTATCTATTCGAAGAAGGATTTGGATACAAAAGGCTACACTTGGCACAAGAAGAACGTGAATGGTACGGGCCCGTTCGTATTTGTTGAACACCAGCCTGGTTCGTTCGTGTCGGGGAAGAAGAACTCCAGCTATCACCACAAAGGCCAGCCGTACTTGGATGGCTTTAAGGCGATTTCCGCACCGAAGATGTCTCTTCGCATGCAAGCCATTCGCGGCGACCGTGCAGCCATCGAATTCCGCGGTTTCCCACCGAAAGCACGTGACGACCTTGTGAAAGCATTAGGTAAAAAGATCACGGTTCAAGAAAGTGATTGGAACTGCTTCCTGATGGTCACACCGAACCATAAGGTGAAGCCTTTTGACGACCCACGGGTCCGTAAAGCGCTGACATTGGCTATCGACCGTTGGGGTGGGTCCAAGTACCTGTCTCGTATTGCAATCGTGAAAACGGTTGGCGGTATTGCATTCCCAAGTCACCCCTTGGCAGCAACGAAAGAAGAATTGACGAAAATTCACGGCTACGGCACGGACATCAAAGCGTCCCGCGCTTTAGCTAAAAAGTTGTTGGCGGATGCAGGTCAATCCAATCTTTCGTTCACGCTTAACAACCGCGGTGTTGACCAACCCTATAAGATTGTTGGCACCTGGTTGATTGACCAATGGAAGAAAGTTGGTCTTAAGGTTAAGCAGCGCGTTCAACCGAGCCCAGCTTTCTATGCTTCTTTGCGTAAAAAGAAGGACTTTGCTGTGTCGATCGACTTTAACTGTCAGTCGATTGTTAATCCTTTAGCTGACGTTTCCAAGTGGCTGGGTAGTGCTGGTAACAACTACGCCCAGTTCGAAGATCCCGTCTTGGAAAAAATGTTCCTGAAAATGAACAAATCGGCTGATCCGAAAGTGCAACGTGAAATCATGCGGAAGTATGAGACGCGGGCTCTGCACGACACAGCGTCCAGTTCGGTTACGTTGTGGTGGTACAAGATCAATCCTCACCGGTCCTATGTTAAAGGCTGGAAGATTGCTCCGAGTCACTATCTCAATCAGACTCTCGATAACGTCTGGTTGGACAAGTAGTCAAAACACGACAATAGAACCGGCCCCCACCCGCGGTTACCGCGGGTGGGGAACCCGGCACTAAATTATTTTTGAGGACGGTACATGTATAAGTATATGGCAAAACGACTGCTGTTAATGATCCCGACGTTGTTCGGGGCAGCCGTCCTTATCTTTTTGCTCCTCCGCTTAATTCCAGGCGACGTCTGTGAGCTGCGTTTAGCAGGCACTGGAAATTATGTGGATCAAGAAGCTATTGATATCTGTCGAGAAAACCTCGGCATGAACGACGCGAAAATTGTTCAATTTTTTGATTTCATATACGGTTTTGTAACCTTTAACTTTGGCGAGTCGATGTGGACTGGTAAGGCGATTACCTACGAAATTGGCCTTCGATTCCAACTCTCGCTACAAGTCGCGATCATGGCAACATTTGTTGCTGTAATCATCGCCATTCCTTTAGGCGCGATTTCCGCGCTTAAGCAAAATACCTGGGTCGATTATGTGGTCCGAACCTTCAGTATTGCCGGCATTGCCATGCCGTCGTTCTGGCTGGGTATTCTCATCATTCTGGGCCTTTTGATTTACTCTCAAGCATGGTTTGGAGAGGCCTGGATGCCGCCCATTGAATACGTTTCTCCGCTTGAAGATTTAGGGCAAAATATGTTGCAACTAATCTGGCCGGCGGTGGCAACTGGATACCGGTATTCAGCAGTCGCAACGCGTATGACTCGATCTGCCCTGTTGGAAGTGCTGCGTGAAGATTACATCCGTACTGCGCGCGCCAAGGGCTTGATGGAAAAGCTGGTGATTAACCGACACGCCTTGAAGAACTCTATGTTGCCGGTGGTCACAATCATCGGAATTGAGTTCGCCTTCCTCATGGGTGGCTTGGTTGTAACAGAGCAGGTCTTCAATCTGAATGGCCTTGGCAAATTGTTCGTTGAATCGGTTTTGAACAGTGATTACACCATGACCCAAGCGTTGGTCATGTTGGTGGTCGCGATCTTCGTTTTAACGAACTTCGTCATCGATTTATTTTACGCGTGGTTAGATCCCCGCATTCGTTACAGTTAAGGGATTAGAATCATGACAATGGTTTCAGAAGTTCAAGTCGAAGCAGAAGTTGAGGAACTAAACCCAGACGTTCCTCTTCTCCAGGCAATGCTACAACTGATCAAACGGCAGCCGCTGGGTGCGGCAGGCTTGGCCGTGGTCATCTTAATGATCTTAATGGCTGTCTTCGCCAATTTCCTGTCGCCTTATGATCCGGAAGCAAATTCTCTGGAACACATGCTGGTTGAACCCAGTTGGATATTCCCCATGGGCACCGACCAATTCGGTCGCGATGTGCTGACACGGATCATTTATGGCGCTCGGACGGCGCTCTATGTGGGCTTTACTGCTGCCACTGTCGGTTCATTCCTGGGATTACTCCTCGGCGTCGCCAGTGCCTACTTCGGCGGGCGCTTTGATCTGATCATGCAGCGGGTCATGGATGTGTTCATGGCTTTTCCACTGATCATCATTGCGCTGGCCGTGGTTGCCACCTTGGGCACCGGAACCACCAACGTGATCATCGCGATCACCATCCCGTTCGTGCCGCAATGTGCGCGGGTCGTGCGATCCAGTGCCTTGGCCATTCGTGAAATTCCGTATGTGGATGCAGCGCGCTCTTTAGGCTTTGGTCATTCGCGGATAATTCTGCGCCACATGATGCCCAACGTGATGGCACCGTTCTTGATCATGTTCACCTCGTTCTTGGGCCAAGCGATCTTGCTAGAAGCTTCGCTCAGCTATCTCGGCATGGGCGTGCAGGAACCAACGCCTGCGTGGGGCCTGATGCTGCAAGGTGGTGCGGAAGAATATGCAGAAAGTGCTCCTTGGGTCGCAATCTGGCCCGGCGTTGCGATTAGCCTCGCCGTGTTTGGTTTCAACCTGTTTGGTGATGCCCTGCGTGATGTCCTAGACCCGAAACTGCGGTCGCGCTAATCTTATCGGATTATTCTTTGCGTGATTAAGCCCGGAGTCTGGTTATGTCTGAAATCCTTAGAGAACCCGTTCGTGAGCCTAGTGCGTGGACGCCAGGGGAGCTTGCGGCTGATCCTTCCTGGATCTATCGATTTTCGGATGCAGACATAGCCGAACTCGATCAAGCGACGGAAGGTGTTCGCGCTAAGGGAGCTGGCAATTTTGATCGGGAAGATTTTCCTCTGCCCAACCTGGAATCTCTGTTTGAAAATATCCTTCAGCAAATTGAGTTTGGTCGTGGCTGTGTGCTGATCAAAGGCCTGGACGTAACCGCCTATGACCCGGCCACCCTGGAAACGCTTTATTGGGGAATTGCAGCACATTTGGGCGTCCTAATGCATCAAAATCCGATGGGCGACCTGATCGGCCATGTCACCGATGGTGGCCGCGACTATGCGTCTAATAATGTCCGGGGCTATACGACGAAGGCTGAACTCCGCCCTCATAGCGACCCGACTGATGTCGTGGCGCTTCTGTGTAAACACCCCTCAAAATCGGGAGGCGAAAGCTGCATCGCCAGTGCATCTGCGATCTATAACGAAATCTTGGCAACCCACCCGGAGTATTTAGAAATTTTAACGGCCGGCTTCCATTTTGATCTGCGCGGCGAAGGTGTAACCACAGATCCGAACGAAACCTCGTTCAACAGAGTCCCCGCCTTTAGCTACTTCGATGGTCGATTGAGCTGCCGATTTAACAGCCGCACGATGATCGAAGGCATGGACAAGGCGGGAAAATCACTAAATGAACAGGAATTAAAAGCGGTCCAATACGTCGTTGAATTGGCGTTAAGCGATAAGTTCCGCCACGACATTATCTTTGAACGGGGTGATATCCAAATTCTCAATAACCACGGTATTCTGCACGCCCGCAAAGGCTTCGAAGATTTCCCTGAACCTGAGCGCAAGCGAGACCTGCTGCGGCTTTGGCTTAATCTACGCGAGGGGCGCGACTTAGCACCCGAATTCGCCGACCGCTTGAACACCGGCCCCAGAGGCGGCATCTGCCTAACTGACGACCGCCGCCCCCATTAGGGCCAATATTATTCTAGGAGAACCAGTGTGACCAAAACAGACCAACTCCGCGCGATCCTGGCTGAACCCGGTGCGGAGGTCATGCCCGGCGTCTTTGATGCCATGTCCGCACGCCTCGTCGAACGCGCAGGGTTTCGCGCCAGTTTCATGAGTGGCTTTGCCGTAGCCGCCGCCCGGCTCGCCATGCCCGACACGGGCCTGATTTCCTATACTGAAATGGCCAACCAGGGCCAAAATATGTGTGATGCAGTTTCGATGCCGATCATTGGTGATGGAGATACGGGCTACGGCAACGCGATTAATGTGCGGCGCACGGTCGAAGGTTTCGCCCGTGCGGGTTTCGCCTGCGTGATGATTGAGGATCAGGTATCACCGAAGCGATGTGGTCATACCCGGGGCAAGAAAACCGTCGATCGCGCCGAAGCTTTCGCGCGGATCAAGGCTGCCATCGATGTAAAAAATGACGGTACTGATATCCTGATCATGGCGCGCACAGATGCCAACGCCACCGAAGGCTTCAATGAAGCCCTCTACCGCGCAAAAAAGTTTGCCGAGCTCGGTGCCGATATCACCTTCCTTGAAGCGCCTAAAGACGTGGAACAAATGCGCACCTATTGTGAACAGGTCCCCGGACCCAAAATGGCCAACATGGTAGAACAAGGCGATACGCCTGTGCTCTCCCCCAAAGAACTGGGCGACATCGGCTATAAGATCGTGGTCCATCCCCTGACCCTATTAATGGCGGGCATCAAGGCGATGGAGGATGTTCTTACTCAATTCAAAAACGGGACGTATTCCGAAGACTCGTATGATTTTTCTCACCTGCGTGATGTCGTCGGATTTCCCGAATACTACGAAGCTGAAAAGAAATACGCGACCGAGTGAGCGCTGGCACTTTACGCGTTCAAGGCTTGATAAATTCTTTCAGGCGTAAATGGCTGGGTAGACAGCTTTGTTTCGAAGGGTGAGAGGGCATCGTTGATGCCATTCATCACCGCCGCCGGTGCCCCGGCCGTTCCCGCTTCCGCAGCCCCCTTAGCTCCCAGTTCAGAAACTTGGGTCGGTGTCGAGACCAGATCAACATCAATATCCGGCATTTCCACAGCCATCGGCACCAGGTAATCGGCTAAGTTTCCGTTCATCAACTGTCCCTCTGACGAATAGAGACAGGTCTCGCCGAGAGCCGCACCCAAGCCTTGCACCACGGCACCTCTAATTTGTTCGCCAACTAAATCTGGGTTTATGACGGTACCGCAGTCGTGCACGACCCAATGGCGAAGTAATTTGACGAATCCAGTCTCCACATCGACTTCCAAGTACGCCCCCTGAATGCCGTTGGTAACGATGGCGTCGAAATCCTTCTGGGCGTAGTTCTGAGTGGCAGAGAGTTCTGGATGGAAATCCTTGGGGAACAAGTCGGTTCGGAAATAAACCTTGTAGGCGAGTTCCTCGAGCGACATCCGAATGGTACCGCCATTTGCATCAATAATTTGACTGTCTTGAATATCCAACGTGGCGGTGTCTTCTTGGAGCAAGAAAGCAGCAACATTCAAAATATTTTCACGCAAGGCCCTGGCTGCCTTAAAGGCGGTTTCGCCACCGGTCCCTGCTCCCCGCGACCCCCAATTTCCAGCGCCGTAGGGGGTTGTATCTGTGTCGCCAAGTTTAACCGCGATCTGGTCCATGCCGACGCCGAGCACAGAGGCAACGATTTGCGCCGTGATGGTGCGTGCCCCCTGTCCGATTTCGACCACACTGATGGCACAGGTAAAAGTCCCCTGTGCCGCCAAGGCAACTGTACAGCCATCCTGCGATGTAATTGGCGCACCGCCCATACCATAGGTGGATGACGATGGGCTAGAGCCTTGAAGATACGACGCCAATCCTATGCCTCGGTAAATTCTCTTTTCCCGCAACTGGTCTTGTTCTGCTCGCAAGGCAGGATAATCCATCATCTCCAACACCCGATCTAAACACGCTTGCTGAGATAATGTTTCAAGAACAGAACCACTTGGCAGCTTGTAAGGACACGATGTTTCATCGATATAGTTCCGTCGGCGAATGTCGGCGGGATCGATTTTTAGAGCCTGTGCCGCCCGGTCGACCATGCCTTCAGTGGCGACGCAGGCAACAGGATGGCCGACAGCTCGGTACTGGCCAAGCGCTGCTTTGTTTTGAAACACCACCTGACTTCTACCGCGATGGAATTTTGATGCGTAAGGCCCGCCGGTCAAATTAAATACGTGCTTGGTCTCATTCACACTACCCCGAGGGTAGACCGAATAAGCACCGGCACCACAAAGATCATCCACATCCCAGGCAAGAAAATCGCCTTCTTGATTTACGGCAAGGCGGACCTTCACACGATGTTCGCGGGAATGATTATCGGAAATAAAAGATTCGATCCGATCCGCCACATGTTTAACGGGGCGCCCGAGCATTATCGACAACGCGGTCGTCGCCGTTTCATCGCCATAGATGTGGATTTTTAAGCCGTATCCACCGCCCATGTCCGGTACCTGAACGCGGATATTTGTCTCGGGTATTCCCAAGTGCTTGGCATAAAGATACTGCATCATGTGCGGGACTTGGCTGGACATATAAACGTTGAGGAAAATTTTCCCTGGATTGTAATCTGCCAAAATTGACCGCGGTTCCAAAGTCACAGGGGTCTGGCGTTCAACGTTAAAGGTCTCTTCCAGTACGTGGTCCGCTTGTTCGAAAACTTGGTCGATGCCATCTGTTTCGCCCGCGCGCGAGAAACAAATATTATCGCCGAGTTCCGCATGGATGATCGGCCCATCCGATGCGAGCGCCGCATCCATAGTCGCAACGACAGGCAGCGGCTCCCAATCGATTTCCACCAACTCCGCCGCGTCTTCGGCCAGGGCGCGGGATTTGGCGACAACAACAGCAACCGGTTCACCCTGCCATGTCGCTTTGTTTATCGCTAACGGAAACTGGGTTGCCGATTTCATAGATGGCATGTGAGTCAGCACACCCTTCCAAGGAACCACGTGATCGATGAAATCGGGGCCTGTCAAAACCGTAATGACACCTGCCCCGGCTTTTGCAGCAGTCGTATCAATTGAGACAATGCGCGCATGGGCGTGCGGACTTCGCACGAAGCACGCATGCACCATGCGGGGAAGTTTCATATCATCCACATATGTTCCGTGCCCAGCGAGCAAACCACCGGCATCAAGGCGTTCCACACCCTTGCCAATAAGACTGCTTGGTCGATTGAGAAGAGATGACATTAAACCTGCAAGGCCTCTCGAAATCGCTGTTTTAGCATGACGCCGTCTTGAGGCCGGGGGATGTCTGAGGCTTGGTTGGCAAAAATCTTAATGTCAAAAAATACAGGGCCGGGCTGCTGCCTGATCATGGGAATCGCATCGTTTAAGTCTTCATTTGACCTAACAGTTCCCGTCACTGGAAAACCTGCACCTGCCGCAACAGCAGCTAAATTCATCGGTCCCGCCGTGTGGGTTTCTTGCATTCCCGTCTCGCCGTAGCGTTCATTATCCAGAACCACGATGGCTAAATTGCTTGGCGCTTTATTGGCAATTGTTCCAAGCCCTCCCAGCCCCATCAATATTTCACCGTCACCCGTGATGACCACAATGCGACGGTCCGGTTGGGCTATCGCCAATCCTAATCCCATCATGCTTGCCGCCCCCATGGCTCCCCATAAGGGAAAGTCAGCGGAGTTATCTTCTATCGACAATATGTCGTAGCATGAAGAGCCTAATCCAGCGACGACCAGGAGATCGCCTCGGTCCTGCAGCAGCTGACCAACCACATCACGTCTCTCCAATGAATTCCCAAGATTGCTCATGCCTTAATCCCCAAACTTCTTCACACCGATAACTTTTTGTTCGATCAAAAGTGCCATCGCTCTTTCCTCTGAGAATACCTGTTCCCCAGCGGCGGCAACCATATCACCTGCAGTCTCACGCTGATCAATTGTGCGGACCTCTAACCCTGCAAGGGATAATACATCTCCGGTAATGCTACCCATCGGGTTTTGCCAAAAGTTTGGCTCCCCTTCTTGCCCCCGCATGGTCACGAGAACTAACAGGGGAAATTGGCATGTCTTCACCAAGGAAAGCATGTTCACACAGTTGCCGACGCCGCTGCTTTGCATCAGCAGCACGCCCCGCTCCCCGCCAAGCCACGCGCCGGCCAATACCGCAACGCCTTCTTCTTCCGTCGATAAGGGAATCGCGTTCATTCGGGCATCCTCATTGGCACCGCGAATAACTTCTGTATGGCCCGCATCCGGGACATATGCCACTTGCCGTACATTAAGTGCCAACAATGCATTAAAAATATTCTTCTGCCACGACATCCGACTTATCCTCAATTAATCCGCGAGAAAACTTTACCCTGCCGCCCCCAAGGGGCCAACACCGAACCTAAGCGACGAAAAAAGAGAATGAGACATCGCTGAATTCTCTTGACTTACGCACTTGATTGTTTTTAAAGCATGTTTTATGGTTAACGAATCTTAACAGAACCGATTGGGTTGGTTATGCGCATACTTCTTGTTGAAGATGATCCCACTACTGCACAAAGCATTGAGATGATGCTAAAGTCCGAAGGCATGGTGGTCGATACCACCGATCTCGGCGAAGACGGATTAGAGATTGGGAAGCTTTACGACTACGACCTGATTGTATTGGATTTGATGCTGCCAGACATGGACGGATTAGAGGTCCTACGTCGGCTGCGCGATTCACGGGTTGAAACCCCGGTGTTGATCCTGTCCGGCTTAACTGAGCCTGAAAAGAAGGTCAAAGGCCTAGGCATCGGTGCTGATGACTACTTGACCAAGCCCTTTGATAAAGCTGAGTTGTTAGCACGTATCCAAGCGATTATTCGCCGTTCACAAGGGCACGCGCAATCAATCATCAAGACGGGCAAGCTGTCGGTCAATCTGGATGCCCATAGTGTCGAAGTCGAGGGTCAACCGATCCATCTGACCGGCAAGGAATATGGAATTTTGGAATTGTTGTCACTGCGCAAGGGAACAACATTGACCAAAGAAATGTTTCTGAATCACCTGTACGGTGGCATGGATGAACCTGAACTGAAGATTATCGATGTGTTCATTTGCAAGCTTCGGAAGAAACTTTCCGTCGCAACAGATAATGATTCATATATCGAGACAATTTGGGGACGAGGATATGTCCTGCGCGATCCTGACGCTGAGGCAGAATCCATCGCTGCGGAAGCCTAAAATAGGTTTTAGTAAGATTTAGAAAAAGTGTTAGCTGACCGGGATGCCTACGCCGTCAGACAGGCAGTAAACGCCGCGCAGCCCAGCAAGCGGCTTAAATTTTTCGGTTATTCCCAGTACCGTCTCCGCGCCCCCAAGGAACAACACCCCGTCAGGCGGCAGCAGCTTTGCGATTTGATCCAGAACCTTACCCTTGGTTTCCTGGTCAAAATAAATCAGCACATTACGACAGAAAACGACATCGCATTTTCCAAGCGGTGTCAGATCGTTCAATAGATTAAAGTACTTGTACGTGACCAAATCGCGGACTTCCTGCTTCGCCTCCCACATCTCATCCTTTTTGGTGAAATACTTCAGCAACTGCTGAATCGGCAGTCCACGCTGCACCTCAAATTGAGAATAAACACCCGCTTTAGCCTTCGCCAAAATATCGTGGGAGATGTCTGTGCCAACGATACTCGTCCTCCAACCCGGCAACTTCGCTGCGGCATCCCTTAATACAATCGAAAGAGAATATGGTTCTTGCCCACTCGAAGCCGCAGCACACCAAATTTTAAAAGACTTCCCGCCGCCCCGTGTTTTAATCAAATGGGGAAGGACGGTATCTTTGAAAATATCAAAAGGCTTAATATCGCGAAAAAAGAACGACTCGTTTGTCGTCATTGCTTCCGTTACTTCTAGAATCAAAGCTTCCTGCTTAGTTGATCGGATATGAGCGATCAACTCATCCAGTCCCTTCATTTCCCGCTTGCGCGCAACCGGCATCAGCCGACTTTCCAACAGGTACGATTTATCCGGCGTCAAGACCAAGCCAGAACGGTCTTTTAATAGCGTGCTTATGAACTCAAAGTCTTGCGGGTTCATAGGATGCCTCGGCTGGCGAAGGAAACTATCTTCGACGCGATATCATCAATAGGGACAACGACGCTACAAAGGCCCGCCGTCGCAACAGAACCCGGCATTCCCCAAACAACACTTGATTCTTCATCCTGGGCGATTAGCGTTCCACCGTTATCAACGATGGTTTGGCCGCCTTTTGTTCCATCAGACCCCATGCCGGTTAGAATAACTGTCAGAATGTTTGGGCCATAAGCCTGTGACATGCTTCGAAGCATTGGGTCAACAGCGGGACGGCAGAAATTCTCTTTCGGACCTTGATTCAGCCGCAGCACCTTATTGGCACCATCCTTTTCCACCGTCATGTGATAATCGCCCGGCGCTATATAAATACTACCAGGGGCTATTACAGTTCCGTCCTTGCCTTCATTACACGGACGCTTTGAAGCCTTTTCAATATGTTCAGATAAAATTGACGTAAACGTCGGCGGCATATGCTGGGTAATGACGATAGGAAGTTGGAAATCCTTGGGTAATCCGCCCAAGACCTTAAACAGCGCCTGCGGCCCACCAGTGGAGCTGCCAATTGCCAGAACCGAGGGCCTGGTTCTGCCAGGCGCTCTTAATTTAATATCGCTAGAACTGGGCATTGCCGACTTGAACGGTGTTTTACCTGTAGTGGCTTCAACCTTAACCCGACCCGCGCGCTTGCGACGTGCATCCCCCAACGTCTTTACTTTTTCTAAAAGCTCACGCTGGAAGTCACCTTTTCCGCCAATTTCGCGCGACGAAGTCGGTTTAGGAACATAATCCGCCGCCCCCATCGTCAGCGCACGAATACTAATATCTGCATTCCGGTTGGTAAGGGTTGAGGCCATAAGAACCTTCAGGTCCTTATCAATTTCCAAAAGCAAGGGCAGCGCCGTCAGGCCATCCATTACCGGCATTTCGATATCTAGAATTACAACATCGACCGGTGTACGCTTCAGGCTGCTGATCGCCATTTCACCATTGGCAACAGACGCCACAACGGTGATATCAGGATCCGAATTCAACATGCGCGAAATCAGACCTCGAACAATCGCCGAATCGTCAACCACCATCGCCTGGATGGGATCAGAACCCTTTGGCGCATTAGCCGCGCCGGTATTGGAAATATTAGCCACTTAATTCCGCCTTACGGGTCGCTATAACAATCCCACTTGTGTGAATTTCGCCTGAATGATCTCACTATCAAACGGCTTCATTATGTATTCGTTCGCACCCGCTTCAATGGCCTCTTGAATATGCTGGATATCGTTTTCTGTTGTGCAAAAAACAACAATTGGCCCATCTCCATTCGGTAAGACCCTCAATTCCCGCAGGAACTCAATTCCGCTCATGACCGGCATATTCCAGTCTAGCAAAACAGCATCGGGCATTTTGCTCGTGCAAGCATCAAGCGCTTGCTTGCCGTCAGCAGCTTCAACGGTCTCGAACTCCAACTCCTGTAGGATTTTTCGGGCCACCATGCGAATTACTTTTGAATCGTCGACAATTAAACAAGACTTCATGGCAACCTACACCGTTCAATGAAATTTCCGACTACTGAATCCATAACAACCCTCAAGCCAATTTATTCTTTTAAATCAGCAAATTTGAACTTACGGAAAGTACCACAAAAAATGGCACTCCCGCTATCTTAGACATTCCGTCCAAGTGAGTCTCTGTAAAACACACTAATACGGATAAAATCCCATCTCCCCGCCTCGCGCAAGACCTAATCCAAAGGCCCAGGTAAAACAACCGCTAGATTAACTGTATCCGCACCTTCACCGGAGATTTCGATCACAGACCCCAAACTTTCGGCCAGAAGTGCTGCCCAACGGCCATGTATGTTGTGTGCATTAAGATCATCAAAATTTATATCTTTAACTATAGCGCGCTGTGTCCCTTCTTTAATCTCAGCTCGATCCCCTGTTGCCGTTACGGCTGCGCCAAATCCCTCTGGCAAAACAGCGACCCGGACGGCCAAAGCTCCGCCACGCGGCAGACACTCGATTCCGATTAGAATCATACTAAGCACCAATTTACACGCATTGGTGGGGAACAATCCTTGATCTACGTCATCTGCTGGCCAATCTAAATCGACTTTACCTTCGATCATAAACTCACCGGCCAATTTACGTGCCTGCCCCATTACTGCGGTATCTGCACCACCCAAACCAAACGCCATTCGGTAGAAGCTTAGCCTTGAGCCCATCTGCTTTGCACTACGTCCAACCATGGCCAGGGCATCTTCACCACCGTCCATTTCCTCAAACAGCTCCAATCCAGCATTAACCGCCCCAACTGGCCCCACCAAATCGTGGCACAACCGGGAACACAAAAGCTGCGCTTCTCTCATGTCCATAATGATTTTATTCCTTCGTTTATTTGCCGTTATTTACTTTCTTCGTGCTGACCAAGAGCCTAAGCTTCTTTGCGGAAAGAATCTAACACATGGTACCCAACTGCAATACCAAGACAGCTTAAGCGTTATCAATATTTTTGCTTGGTATACTGTATACTTATAAAATTCTCTGGTATATAACCCCCAACTTAAGCTGAGACTTAAGCTGACTAAAGATCGACGAAAAGGCTCATTAATGTCTGCAATAGGTAAAACTTCCACGTCGCCCGTTCAGTTGGGGCGTAAGGGTCGCCCGGCGTTTGCCTTCCCGAGAGGACGCCAAGTAGATCCGAAAGCTGTGGAGGAGGTTCGCGAGCTTCTGGTTACGGAAATGTATCAACGTGACATGCTGATTGAATATCTTCATTTAATCCAAGATAAATATGGGCATCTGTCCGCAGGTCATCTTGCGGCTTTAGCC
The DNA here is from genome assembly GCA_018660465.1 of Rhodospirillaceae bacterium. Lineage (NCBI taxonomy): Bacteria > Pseudomonadati > Pseudomonadota > Alphaproteobacteria > Rhodospirillales > Rhodospirillaceae > Rhodospirillaceae bacterium. Next base: position 26,192 of record JABJKH010000022.1, on the reverse strand, counting down.
AGCGAAATGAAGTTGGCGCAGACGGAAGTCTACGAAGTTGCAACTTTCTATTCTCATTTTGATGTGGTTCGGGAAGGCGAAGATGCACCGCCCGAACTCACGTTGCGGGTCTGCGACAGTCTGACCTGTGAAATGATGGGCGCGCAATCGCTGCTCAAGGACCTAGCTGCCAATTACGGTAAACAAGTGCGAGTGCTGAACGCCCCCTGCATGGGCCGCTGTGATGTCGCCCCGGTTGTTGAAGTTGGCCATAATCACGTTACATCGGCAACGGTAGAAACCGTAGCAGCGGCGGTAGATAGCAACAACATTCATGCGGAAATGCCGGACTACAAAGACTTTGATGCCTATAACGCAGACGGAGGCTACAAGCTTTTAGAGGCTTGTCGGAGCGGCGACCGCACCCCCGAAGACGTCATTGAAATCATGAGCGACTCGGGTCTACGGGGCCTTGGCGGCGCAGGTTTCCCGGCGGGTCGCAAGTGGAGCATCGTCCGTTCCTACGAAGGCCCCCGTATGATGGCAGTCAATGCCGACGAAGGTGAGCCCGGCACATTTAAGGACAAGCACTATCTAGATAACGATCCTCACCGATTCTTGGAAGGCATGCTGGTCGCGGCCTGGGCTGTGGACGTCGCGGCAATCTATGTCTACGTGCGGGACGAATACCCCGCCATCCGTAAAGTTTTGACGGACGAGATCGCAAAAATCACAGACGCTGGCCTGAACGGTGACACGGACATCCATCTCCGCCGTGGTGCCGGCGCTTATATCTGCGGTGAAGAATCTGCGATGATTGAGAGCATTGAAGGCAAACGCGGCCTTCCCCGCCATCGCCCCCCCTACGTGGCAGAGGTCGGTTTGTTTGGCAGGCCAACCCTAGAGCACAACGTAGAGACACTGTATTGGGTTCGCGACATTGTCGAGAAGGGTGCAGATTGGTTTTCTAGCCCTATGCTGCACAGCTATTCGGTCTCGGGTCGGGTCAAAAACCCTGGCGTCAAACGCGCCCCCGCCACCATCACGGTACGACAGCTTATCGACGATTACTGTGGCGGCATGCAGGACGGCCATACGTTTAAGGGTTATCTACCGGGCGGCGCATCAGGCGGAATTCTTCCGGCATCCCTGGATAACTTGGAACTGTTCTTCGGTAAATTGGAAGAACATGGCTGCTTTATTGGCTCAGCTGCAGTTGTCATCTTATCGGACAAGGACGATATGAAAGACGTGGCGTTGAACATTATGCGGTTCTTTGAAGATGAAAGCTGCGGTCAGTGCACACCATGCCGGGTTGGCACGGAGAAAGCGGTCGCCCTGATGGAGCGCGATACTTGGGACGAAGGATTTCTTCAGGAACTGGGACAGGCCATGACCGATGCGTCCATCTGTGGACTGGGACAGGCAGCATCGAACCCGCTGAAAATGGTTTTAAAACACTTCCGCGACGACCTGAATTTCGAATAGAGGCTATTATGAGCGATCAAATCACCTTCTCGCTAAACGGCATTGACGTCACGGCAGAACCGGGCGAAACCATCTGGCAAGTGGCGGACCGCCTGGGCATAGAAATTCCTCACCTCTGCTATTCACCAAAGCCAGGCTACCGCGCCGATGGCAACTGCCGCGCCTGTATGGTGGAGATCGAAGGCGAGCGGGTCTTGGCTGCAAGCTGCATCCGTCCCGCGTCTGAGGGCATGAAGGTCAACACCGTCAGCGACCGCGCGAAGAATGCCCGAAAGGCAGTATTCGAACTCTTACTGGCCGATCAGCCAAAGAAAGAAACCGCCCACGATCCAGACTCAAACCTTTGGAAGTGGACCGATAAAATTGGCTTGAGCGAAAGCCGTTATCCGGCTCGCGACTGTCCGAGCGCTGACAACACTCACCCGGCAATGGGCGTTAACTTGGACGCCTGCATCCATTGTAATCTGTGCGTTCGTGCGTGTCGTGAAGTCCAAGTGAACGACGTCATCGGCATGGCGGGCCGTGGCATTAAATCTTCCATCGTATTTGATATGGGTGACGGCATGGGCGACAGCACCTGCGTGGCCTGTGGCGAATGCGTTCAAGCCTGCCCGACAGGGGCCTTGATGCCATCAAATGTTTTGGATGAGAATGGCATTCACACAGGTGCCGCAGACCGTCAAGTGAATTCGCTCTGTCCGTTCTGCGGTGTGGGCTGCCAAGTCACGTTCAACATCCGCGACGATAAGATTTTATTTGTCGAAGGCCGCGAAGGGCCGTCCAACAAGAACCGCCTTTGCGTCAAAGGCCGCTTTGGCATGGACTATGTGCATCACCCGGAACGCCTGACGGTTCCCCTGATTCGCAAAGAAGGTGTTGCCAAGGACGCGGCGGACGTTCTCGACCCCGCCAACCCCTTCACTCATTTCCGTGAAGCGACTTGGGAAGAAGCATTGGACAAAGCCGCTGAAGGCCTGAGCAGAATCCGGGATCGCGATGGTGCCCAAGCCCTCGCCGGTTTTGGCTCGGCTAAGGGATCCAATGAAGAAGCCTATATGGTGCAGAAACTGGTCCGCACCGGGTTCCAAACCAACAACGTCGATCACTGCACGCGTCTCTGTCATGCCTCCAGTGTTGCGGCCCTGATGGAAGGCATCGGTTCCGGAGCCGTGACAGCCCCCTTCATGTCAGCCAAGGACGCCGATGTGATCATCGTCATCGGCGCACGACCGACGCAAAACCATCCGGTCGCTGCCACGTTCTTCAAGAACGCCGCCCAGGAAGGCAAGACCCTGATCATCATGGACCCGCGTCGCCAAGCGTTGAGCCGACACGCGGATCATATGTTGCAGTTCACGCCGGGTCGCGATGTACCTTTGTTGAATGCGATGATCCATACGATCATTGAAGAAGGCCTAACCGATGAGAATTACATCAAGGGCTACACCGAAGGCTATGAAGACCTAAAAGCAAAGGTCAAAGATTTCTCGCCGGAAAAGATGGCGGAAATTTGTGGTATCGATGCCGAAACGATCAGAACTGTCGCCCGCAAATACGCGACAGCGGAACGCTCCATTATCTTCTGGGGCATGGGTATTTCTCAGCACGTGCATGGCACAGACAACGCCCGCTGCCTGATTGCGCTATCGTTGATTACCGGCCACGTGGGTCGCCCCGGCACGGGGCTGCATCCGTTACGAGGGCAGAACAATGTTCAGGGCGCGTCTGATGCGGGCCTGATCCCCATGCTCTACCCGGATTATCAATCTGTCGAAAACGATAACATCCGAGAAAAATTTGAAACTGCTTGGGGGACCGAGCTTGATCGCAAGCGCGGCCTGACCGTGGTTGAAATCGCCGACGCGGCGTATGACCGAAAGATCAAAGGCATCTACGTCATGGGCGAAAACCCGGCCATGTCTGACCCCAATGCTGGACACGCCCGCGAGGCCATGGCGCGGCTGGAACATCTTGTGGTTCAGGATATTTTCCTCACCGAAACCGCCTTCCTAGCCGACGTTATTCTACCCGCCACCGCGTTCCCGGAAAAAGACGGCACGTTCTCCAACACCAACCGCCAAGTCCAACTGGCGCGCCAAGCGGTCAATGCGCCGGGCGATGCACGCCAAGACTGGTGGATCATTCAGGAGATCGCCAACCGCATCGGGCTCGACTGGTCCTACACCCACCCGAAAGACGTGTTCACTGAAATGCACACGATCATGCCGTCGCTGAATGGCATTACGTGGGAACGATTGGAGCGAGAAGATTCGGTAACCTATCCGTGCGATTCAGAAGACGTTCCTGGACACGATATCGTTTTCGGCGACGGCTTCCCGACGGCAAGCAAGCGCGGCAAGTTGGTTCCGACTGAGATTGTCGCGCCCTATGAAATGCCTGATGAGGCGTATCCGTTGATCCTGACCACGGGTCGGATGCTGGAACACTGGCATACCGGCGCCATGACCCGCCGATCGTCGCGCTTGGATGCGTTAGAGCCCGTGCCGGTCGCGAGCTTCCATCCCAACCAACTCGACCAAATGAACATCGGCCCCGGCGACACCATCAAAGTCGCCAGCCGCCGCGGCGAAATAGAAATTGCAGCCAGGGCTGACCGCGATGTTCCTGATGGTATGGTCTTTATTCCGTTCTGCTTTAACGAGGCCGCAGCGAACTTGCTGACCAGCCCGCAGTTGGACCCAATCGGAAAAATCCCTGAGTTTAAGTTCTGTGCGGTGAAGGTGGAAAAAGTTCGTGCGCTGGTGGCAGCGGAGTAGGCTGATTTTTCGGGAATTCACCATAAAACTGAAATTTGATAGTCCTTAAACACTGGGTCGATCGTGACGACTTTCAATTTCTCAATGTTTGCCTGGGCCATGAGCATACGGTCGAATGGGTCTTTGTGAGGACCGGGTAGCCGTCCAGCTTCCACGGCGTGCTCCAGCGAGATGGGCAGACTTTGAAAACCAGATTTTCTGACATAAAACACCAAACGCTCTGACACGTCCCCGACGCCGGTCAACTTCCCGATCCTGTGTTTCGTCGAAATTTCCCAAGCAGACGCACTGCTAACAAATATATCATTTTCTGTATTGGCAATAGCGTCCCGTGGCTCAAGGGGCAGTTTTGGATCATCTGTTAGCCACCAAAGCAATGCATGGGTGTCGAGAAGCAGCCTCATTGTCCCCACTTGTCCAAGTCTTCTTTGGAAAGAGGATCAAAAAAACTCTCAGCCAATTGGCCCTTCAATAACCCAGGCTTACGAGGAGCCTGACGTTCAAGCGGCACAATGCGCGCAATGGCCTTGCCAGCTTTGGCAATAATCACGTCCTCCCCAGATAAAGCCTGATCAAGCAATCGAGAAAGATGCGTTTTTGCGTCGTGAATATTAACGGTTGGCATGAGGCTTACCTTATGACAATATATGACTAAGATAGTAGACTAAGTCATGTGATTAGTCAATCATGCCGCCTTCTTGAACTCACAATACAATTTCCAACCCTAATAAAAGTTAACCAAGACCTACCCCGCATGCCGCAGAAGGAATTTCTTCAGTACCAAATTAAACAACTCGGGCTCTTCCAAGTGAATGCCGTGCGCCGTCGCGGGCAGGATGCAGAATTCGGCGTTTGGGATACCTTCCCATAATGGAATGGAATCATACGGCGTTGTCGAACGATCCTGATCCCCGACCAGCACCAAGGTCGGCATGGTGAGTTCCCCAAGCCAAGCCTCAGAATTCCACCCCTGCATCGCGCGCATTACCTTGATGCAGTGCGGCAACGATGCGCCGGCGCAGGCTTCCCGTGTACGCGGATAGCGGGGACTTTCGGTGCCATCAACGAACCAAGTCGCAACCGTCTTGTCGGTCGTCGCCTCGACGCCGTCTCTCCCCAGCCGCTGAATAGACGCTTCCCAAGATTCAAACCGCTGTGGCAAATCACCGACCGCGGATGATCCATACAATATCAGCGTCTCAACCCGGTCCGGATACAACCGCGCCAATTCCTGCGCGATCATGCCACCCATGGAAAATCCAAGCAGCGACACCCGCGGAAGATCAAGCGCATCCATAACCTCAATGACCGTATTCGCATAGCCTTCCAGGCTGTCCTGCTCCGGCACCCCGGCACTGCCCGCAAAGCCCGGCAAGTCGACAGAGATCAACTGAAAGTCACCCCCCAGCGCCTCTTCCTGCTGAAACCAATACCCAGCCCCGCCAACAAACCCATGCAGCAAAACCAACGGATGCCCGTTTCCGTGAACCTGATAATTTAACATTAATTTTTCTCGCTCCTGTTAGGCTGGCCAAATGTTAAGCAGCGACAGGGAGACGGAGCAAGCCCCAACTCTGGAACCTACCCCCCATCCTCCAAAATCATATCCGCTGCTTTTTCCCCAATCATAATAATCGGCGCGTTTGTGTTCCCGGATACAAGGGCCGGCATGATGGAACCGTCCACCACGCGCAGTCCTTGCACGCCGTTTACCCGCAGGCGGGCGTCGACCACGGCTTCTGCGTCCGCGCCCATGCGGCAGGTGCCGACGGGGTGGTAACTGGTTCTGGCCCGTTTATCGAGGAACGCCAAAAAATCGTCGTCGCTGACGCACTCTGGGCCGGGCCTGGTCTCTTCGACGATATATTTTCTAATCACCGATTGGCTCATTATCTCTCGGCCTTTTTTGATGCCCATGATGAGGGTTTCGCGATCTTTCTCTGCTGTCAGGTAGTTCGGGATAATTTCCGGCGGCACGGTTGGATCATTTGACTTGATCATGACCGTGCCTCGGCTTTCCGGACGCATCAATGCGATGATCAGGGCGCACCCGGAATATGGATCGACCGGGCCGCCCACAAGTTCAGAGCTGAACAACATGATCTGGTGCTGGATATCAGGCGTGGCTGCATTGGGATGCGCCTTAATATAACCCGCAGCATAAGACACACCCATGCCGAGCAACCCCCGGCGCTGAAACAAATATTTTAGACCTTCGGAAATCCGACTGGTTAAACGATTAAGAATATCATTGACGGTAAACGGTTGGTTGACCCGATACATTAGCGGCGCATTTATATGATCTTGCAGATTGGCCCCGACTCCTGCCCGGTCGGCAATGACGTCAATGCCGTGATCTTGAAGATGATCCGCCGGGCCAACGCCTGAGAGCTGAAGAATTTGTGGTGAATTATAGGCGCCTGCTGAAACGATAATTTCAGCCGTGGCGTGCGCAGTCTTGATTTGTCCCCGCTGGCGGTATTCAACGCCGACGGCCTTGGTGCCGTCGAATAAAACTCGATTGGCCAGGGAATTTGGTTCGATGGTGAGATTGGCGCGGTCTCTGGCGGGGTTTAAGTACCCGACTGCCGTGCTGCACCGCCGCCCATTTTTTGTCGTCCATTGAGTATAGCCGAATCCTTCTTGGTCTGCGCCATTTACATCGGGATTGCGTTTGTGCCCCGCGTCCTCTGCTGCTTGGATAAAGGCATCCGCCATGGGGTGCGGATCTGCCGGATCTGACACCCAAATTGGGCCGCCAACGCCATGGTAGTCGTCGGCACCGCGCTGCTGATTCTCGGCGCGTTTGAACAGCGGCAGAACATCATCATAGCCCCAGCCTGTACAGCCCAGCTGCCGCCAATGGTCATAGTCTTGCTTCTGTCCGCGCATATAGACGAGACCATTTATGGAACTGCTGCCGCCCAGGACCTTGCCGCGCGGCTGAATAATTTTCCGTTTGACCCAATCCTTTCCAGCCTCCGACCAATACATCCAATTGACTTTGGGGTTGGTGAAGTTTTTGCCGTAGCCGATGGGGATGTGGGTCCAGAGCTGGTTGTCTTTGCCGCCAGCCTCCAACAACAGAACCCTATACTTCCCAGACGCTGAAAGCCGGTTCGCCAACACACAGCCCGCACTTCCCGCCCCCACAATAATATAATCGAAAGTCGCCTCAGCCATTAATTCGCTTCCTTTAATTCTAGACCCGTGTTGACTCAGATGTGATGTCGGAAACGAACATATGCCCTGGCGCGTGGGTAATCGCCAGTTCCGGCTTAGCGCGCAAGATCGCCTCTTGCGGGGTGACGCCGCAAGCCCAGAAAACCGGAATTTGATCGTCGGTCATTTTTACCGGCATTCCGTAATCAGGAGATTCCAAATCACTTATACCTATCGTATCGGGATCGCCCTGGTGAATTGGTGCGCCGTGGCCAATCGGGTAATGGGCTGTGATTTCGGCTGCTTGCTTGGCGTGCTCGGCGGTGAACGGGCGCATGGACACGACCACGGGACCCGAAAATTTCCCAGCCGGATGGGTCGCGATGTTGGTGGCGTACATCGGAACAAATCCAGTCTGCTCAATATGCGGCAGCGGCAGACCTGCCGCAGCGAGTGCCTCCTCCGCCGTGAAAGAGCAGCCGAGTAAGAACGTCACCAAATCGTCCCGCCAAAGGTCCTGAATGTCCGTCGGCTCCGCAACCGGTTTACCATTTCGGAACACACGGTAGCGCGGTAAATCTGTTCTCACATCAGCACCGGGTGCGGATTTAAGTGGCTCGGGGTTGCCGGGTGCCAACATCTCGACCACCGGACAAGGCTTGGGGTTGAGTTCACAATACTCGGCGAATTCCACCGCATCCACCGCCGGCAAGATCACCATGTTCGCTTGGACATACCCCACAGCACAACCCGACGTTGGCCCTGCAAAGGACTCGTCGCGGCAACATTGGCGTAAGTCGTTAGGTAAAAGGGAGGAGACTTTCGACATCAGTTCTTTGTAAAAATCTCACCAATTAGCTGGTGCACGGTCTGGCTGCCTTCAGGATTCCCTGACGAATCCGCCGTCATTTTGGTGACTTCTTCGTGGACTTTTTCGACATCAACTTCGTGGGTTCTGAGCATTACCTTTAGGACTGCTTCGATGGCAATGATATGGGCAGCAAGACTTTCTGTTTCTTCGATGCGTTGGGTCGCTGCTTCGCCAATAGAGCCCAAATCCCCGGCGATGTTTTGCAGGTTGCTTTCCAAGTTCCTGATCTGATCAAAAAAGCCTGACTGTTCCAGGGTTTTAATAAACGCTGCCGAAGACTCATTGGTTTCTTCGTCAGTAGGTTTGTCACCAGTGTCTGACATGTCTAAAATCCCCCTAAATCAGTTGCGATCTAAAGCGTAGCATTTAAGGACAACAGAATCATGCTAAGAAAATTAGGGGCCTATGCGGCAGAGGTTGCGGCTGGAACTTTACCAGATGAAATTCAACACGCCGCCAAGCAGCGGGCTGTCGATTGGTTTGCGACCACGGTGCCTGGCAGTGTCGTCGCCCCTGCAACCTTATTACGAGACGCCCTGGATGAAGACACAGGCCGTGGCGGGGCTCGTCTGATCCCAGATGGTGTATTGGCCACAACCCGGACCGCGGCGTACATTAATGCAGCTGCCTCTCACACCGTTGAGTTTGATGATATTTATGGACCTGGGGTTTATCACCCAGGGGTATCTGTCATCTCGGCAGCATTAGCAATCGCCGAAGACAGGCACGTAAGTGGAGAAGTGTTTTTAAAGGCCATCGTTGCGGGTTATGAAATTTCGGACCGCATTGCTGCCGCCTTGCAGCCCGACCATTACCGCTATTTTCATACGACTGGTACCATTGGCACCTTTGGTTCGGCGGCTGCGGTCTCTGTCATTCTTGGGCTAGATGGCACTCAAACGGCACATGCACTGGCCAATTCAGCGACCTTTGCCGCAGGTTTGAAACGCGCCTTCCTAGCTGATTCCATGAGCAAACCCTTGCATGCAGCGCACGCGGCAGAAGCTGGCCTTACTGCTGCTTTGGGCGCGTCCAAGGGCGTCACGGGAACGCTGGAAGTTTTGGACGCTCCTGGGGGCTTCGGTGAGGCCATGGGCGTCGGACCTGATTGGGAAGCCGCCTTCACTGACTTGGGTAAGGCCTATACCATCACCCGCGTGACCATTAAAAACCACGGCTGCTGCGGCCATACATTCGCTGCTGTTGACGCGGCGCTCGATATCCAAAGACAACACAACTTAGCCACTGAAGATATCGTAAGAATTTCCGCCGGGTCCTATTCCAACGCCGTCGACGTTACCGGCGATATGGATCCGCAAACCGAATATGAAGGTAAATTCAGCCTCGCTTACTGTCTGTCAACAGCTCTTGTGCATGGCAGCGTGCGCATGGATGCGTTTACGCCAGAACGACTGAGCGATCCTGAAACCCGCCGCCTGATAAGCACCTTGGATTTGTATAAAGACAAACAGGCCGACGAAGAGTTCCCCAACCAGCGTGGTGCCATTGTTGAAATTGAAACCAAAGACGGGCAGGTCCTGTCCCATCGACGCCGTGCCCGCAAAGGCGACCCTGATGATCCGCTAAGCGATCAGGATTTGGAAGCCAAGTACCGGGAACTGGTCGCACCGGTTATGGGCGACGCACCGACGGAGGTTCTGCTCAAGTCTTTGTGGTCGTTGGAGACTCTTGCGGATATGGCTGAGTTACCGATGGTGGCATCCTTCACGCCGACATCGAAAGCATCTTCTGGATAACTTCCTCGGTGACGTTGCCGCCTGTTACAGCAGCGACTGTTTTCAGTGAGGTATCCACTTTGCCTGAGAGAAACCCTGCGGACGCTACAACGCCAGCGGGTTCGCCCAATATCTTCGCCCTGAACAACAATGTTCGAAACGTTTCGGCGATGTCTTGTTCAGAGATTAAAACAATTTCGTCCAGGTACTCTTGTAAATGCTGGAAGGGAAATTCTCCAGGCCTGACCGCGGACAGGCCATCGGCCATAGTATCCCAATAGTCAATCGCCGTCGGCTCACCCTTTTCCAGCGATACATAGGCCGCGTTGGCGCGTTCCGGCTGCACGCCAATGACTTTGACCTCGGGTCGGCTGAGTTTTACGGCCGCCGCAATGCCACCCGCAACCCCGCCACTGCTGACCGGCACCAGGACTTGCTCGACGTCCGGGCAGTCTTCGACGATTTCAAGACCAATGCTGGCGTGGCCTGCTGTGATCGGGCGTTCTTCCCAGGTGTTGATGGCGGTCATGCCTCGTTCGCGGGCGACTTGTTCGACGATGTCTTGGCGGGCGCTGGCGTCGGTGCCACACAGAAAGACCTCGGCACCATAGCCTTCCGTCCCTTGAATTTTGTAGGGGCTGGTATGGTCCAGCATGACAACGACAACCTTCACCCCCCTGCGCGCGCCCGCGTAGGCAAACCCCTGGGCAAAGTTGCCGGATGACGTCAGCACCAGTCCATTCTTCAAGCGCTCAGGCTCAATAGCGTTCATCATGGTGAACGCGGCACGAACTTTGTAAGCCCCTGTGACTTGCAGATTTTCAGCTTTCAGAAATAATTTTTCCTGCCCGACTTCGGCGGAATCCCTGGACAACGGCAGAATAGGCGTGCGGCGGATCACGTCCGGCAGCGCATCCCGCGCAGCCTTAATTTCTTCCAATGTAATGAGTGACGTCACTGATTTCTCTCCTTGGCTCAAAGGAATACTGGTTTACACATATGCATAAGTATGTAAATTCATGCATAATTTACATTTCTTGCCGATTTAGAGCTTCAAACGCTACGACTAAACCGCCCGAAGGAGAAACCGGCCCCATGACCGATTTCAGCGATGCACTTTTGACTGCTGTTGCCCTGATCGTCAACCTGAACCAGGATTTGACGGAGATTGTGTTGCTGTCGCTTAGGGTCAGTTTCAGTGCGCTGTTTATTGCCACGCTGATTGCCATGCCTGTTGGGGCCGCTGTTGCGCTGTATCGGTTTCCAGGTCGAACGGCGATTGTTGTTTTCATGAATGCGCTGATGGGATTGCCACCGGTGGTGGTCGGGCTAATCGTTTATCTGTTGTTATCGCGGACAGGTCCCTTCGGTGTTCTGGGGCTGCTGTTTACGCCAACGGCGATGATCATTGCCCAGGTCCTGCTGATCATGCCGATCATCGGTGCCCTCACCCGCCAAGTCATTGAAGACCTGTGGGCAGAGTATGAAGAACAGCTTCGATCCTTAGGTGCTGGCCCCGGGCGCGCCATTACAGCACTGATCTGGGACGGGCGGTATTCGTTGCTGACGGCCCTGCTTGCCGGGTTCGGACGCGCCAGTGCGGAAGTCGGCGCTGTCATGATCGTCGGCGGCAACATCGATCATGTTACGCGGGTAATGACGACATCCATCGCCTTGGAAGTCAGTAAAGGTGATTTGGTTTTAGCGTTGGCGCTTGGTTGTATCCTGATGGCGATCTCGTTGGGGGCTAATGGCGGTGCTTATGGGATGAAAGCCTTGGCAGAAAGGTCTGAAAAATGACCATTAATGCCGATAGCATCTTCCCGCTGGAACTCAGCGATCTCAGATATGAGGCCAGTGACAAGCGTTTGATCAATGATCTTTCGTTCAAACTGGAGGCCGGTCCTCGGACGATTATTCTCGGACCAAATGGTGCCGGGAAAAGTCTGCTTTTGCGTCTCTGCCATGGCTTGATACAGCCCTCAGGCGGGGCCATTCGATGGCACGGTGCCCGGACACGAAACCCGTCAGATTTCCAAGCGATGGTCTTTCAGCGCCCGATCATGCTACGTCGATCTGCCCAAGCTAATGTGGACTATGCGCTGGCCCTTAGAGGGATCGACCGGGCCGAACGCAAGCGCCTCACCCAAGAAGTCTTGGAAAAGACCGGCTTGGCTGAATTTGCCAGACGCCCTGCCCGGGTCATGTCGTTCGGTGAACAACAAAAGTTAGCCCTGGCCCGCGCTTGGGTCCTAAAACCACAAGTGTTGTTCCTAGATGAACCCACGGCCAGTCTGGACCCGGGTGCGACATATGCGTTTGAGGAAATCATCGCCGAAATCCACGCCGCTGGAACCAAGATCATCATGACCACCCACAACATGGGTCAGGCCCGACGCTTGGCCGATGAAGTTTTGTTTATCCATCAAGGAAGACTGTTGGAGCAATCCCCGGCAGCCGACTTTTTTGCAGCCCCGAAGAACCCACTGGCGGAGGCCTTTATCCGTGGTGATTTGTTATGGGGACCCAATCAGGAGATGCAGTCGTGAAAGCTATCGCAATCGTCATCGCACTTGGTATTTGGCTCGCAGCAGGATTACCCGCACAAAGTGCCGAAAAATATATCACCCTGACATCCACGACATCTACGGAAAATTCAGGCCTGCTGAGGCATATCTTGCCGATGTTTTCCAAGAAAACAGGCATCTTGGTTCGAGTCGTAGCAGTTGGAACGGGCCAAGCAATCCGAATTGCCAGACGGGGTGATGCTGACGTTTTGCTGGTCCATCACCGCACATCCGAAGAAAAGTTCGTCGCTGATGGCTTTGGCATAAAACGTTACGATGTGATGTATAACGATTTCATCATTGTTGGCCCCACTGCCGACCCGGCCAAAATCCATAAAATGAAAAATCTAACAGCAGCTCTCCTGCGGATTTCTGCCACCAAGTCACCCTTCATGTCGCGGGGCGACGACAGTGGTACACATAAACGCGAACTATCGCTATGGATGAAAACTGGAGTAAATTTAAAAAAGGTTTCCGGCACTTGGTACCGGGAAACCGGCTCCGGCATGGGGGCAACCCTGAACACCTCGTCTGCCACCAACGCCTATACCATGACCGATCGGGGGACCTGGCTGGCGTTCCAGAACAAGGTGGGCCTGAGCGTCCTTGTCGAGGGGCTGCCGCCGTTGTTCAATCCCTACGGCGTGATCCTCGTAAACAAAGCGAAGCACCCCCATGTGAAGGCAAAAGAGGGACAAATATTAATCGATTGGTTAATTTCCAAAGAAGGCCAAAAAGCCATCGGCGCTTTCACCATCAATGGAAAGAAGTTGTTCACGCCGAACGCCAAACCGGGCCAGTAAATTAATCCAGGCTGGCTGAAATCTGCCCTACATTGGCGACGGCATAGCCCCCCATTTCTTTGGCTTTGGCTCGAAAATTTTCTGTTCGAGAGAAGGCGAGAAGTGTCTGAACCGGAGTCTCAAAATAATCTCTGCGACGGACCAACAAATCAAATCGTTCGCGCGCCAATGGCACGAAATCCAGACGTTGACCGCGGGCGACCGCCGCGATCCCAAGCCCGGCATCAGCCTTGTCGTCCAGGATTGCCAACCCCAAGTCGTTCTCACTCCGAAAAACTTCCGTGAGAGCGTTGAGTTGGTCGAATTTTATGCCTGCCTCATCCAACAAGTTTTGAAATAATAGGCGACTGCCCGCATCTGGCTGTCGAACAGCAACCCGCGCGTTGGCCGTGACCAAATCTGCGACTGAGATAATGCCTAGAGGATTTCCCTTAGCCAATACCAGCCCCTGTTCTCGCCAAGCCCATTCGACCAGCACGGTCCCCTGCCCCGCGCACTGCTTGGCGACGGACTGGGTGTTATAGCCCTCCGGCTCCGGGATATGCAGGCCACAAACAACCGCATCACCGCTGGCAAACCGCCGCAGGCCGTCCAAGCTGCCGCCCGGTAACACCGCCAAATCACACCCAGATTCACGCAGGCTCCAATCCAATAGCGGATCTTGGCTTCCTGCAACAACGGCGGGGGGCGGGGTCAACGAAACGCCTGTGGTATCCGTTTCTCGCGCCAACCACGCATCAATCAACGGCTTTGGGAATAGCCACTTGCCAGTCACTCGAGTACATGGAATGGCCTTCTTGGCGATTAGATCATAAACTTTACGTTCCTTGATCCGAAGGTAATCCGCCACTTCATGCGTGTTCATAAGTTCCTTCAAGCTGCATCCTACGCTCGAAGTGATAATAGATAACGGCTAAGCCCAACCATGCAGTCGCGGAAGACGTCGCTACTTTGTGCCGCCTTAGCTTGCCCGAGACCGCCTTCAACGGCCGCAATAAAAAACGCTGCCGCTTGGTCAGCATCGACATCACCTAGCACATCGCCGCGTTGCTGGCTGTTGCGAAGCGAACTTTCAATTCCCTTACGCCAAAGTCGATACAGCGCCTCAATCCGTTGACGAAAACCATCATCAATGGCCGACATTTCCTGCGCCAAATTGTTAAGCGGACAGCCTAATTCAATCAGGCTTTCAAGATCTGTATGCACATCTATGTCGATGAGACCCGCCAGCACCGCGATAGGGTCTTCAGTATCTTCAATTGGTTCCAGCCACCAGGTTTCAACGTAAGCCTTCAGGACTTCGTCAACCACGGCGTAACCCAAGGCAGCCTTGTTGGGAAAATGATGATAAAGCGCGCCCTTGGTCACCCCCGTTGCAGCCAAAATATCGCTGAGCCCCGCCGCCTGATAGCCTTGCCGGTGGATATTTTCATACGCTGCCTGCAAGATTGCACGGCGCGTTTGCTTTGGATTGCGAACACGTGGCATACCAACTAGTATGTTGGAAATTCGTCAAATTCGCAAGAGATGCTACAAAGGATATCATGAAGTTTAATTCCATTGCCTTCGCCGCTGCCGATCAGGAGATCGCTCAGACTGCGAAGAAACTGTTAGAAGCGCGCTATAGCTACGTGCCTGCTGAGGAAGCAGACGTGGTTGTCGCCCTTGGGGGTGACGGCTTCATGCTGCAATGTCTCCATGAATACATGGAACAGCAAACGCCAATTTTTGGCATAAACCGAGGCTCTGTCGGATTTTTGATGAACGCGTATGAGGAAGATGGCCTTCTGGAACGCCTTGAAAAAGCAGAACTTAACACCATTCCAGCGCTGTCCATGACGGTGCAGGATGTAGATGGCACCCGCCACCAAGCCATTGCAATTAATGATGTATCGGTGTTTCGGCAAACTCGTTTTGCCGCCAAGGTCCGCGTCTTGGTCGATGATGTGGTTCGCCTGGAAGAGCTCATTTGCGATGGTATTTTGCTGTCAACACCGGCGGGCAGCACAGCCTATAACCTGTCAGTACACGGGCCAATTTTACCCTTAGGGGCCGGCGTGTTGGCACTAACACCCATCAGCGCGTTTCGGCCCCGGCAATGGCGGGGGGCTGTCTTGCCGCACCAGGCAAAAGTTGTCATTGAAGTTTTGAGCTCTGATATGCGTCCGGTCAGTGCGGTTGCCGATTTTTATGAGTTTAGAAATGTCATACGGGTTGAAATTATAGAAGACTCCAGCTTGGCGCCTAAACTATTATTTGACCCCGAACACAATCTAGAAGAACGTATTCTTAAGGAACAATTCTTACCCTAATTCCAGGGACGAACTGGATCAATAAATGCCCATTTCCTCGGCGCTTTCTAAGCGCACCGCCGTGCCGATTTTACTGACTTTATGTCTAGCTGCTGTGGGCGGCGCAATCTTTGAGTACCTTCGCTCGCCCCTGCCGTGGATGATTGGGGCCATGGTTGTAACGACCGTGGCCGCACTATTCGGCGCGCCAATTCAACATTCCAAAAAATTACGCGGCTATATGGTCGCAGTTCTGGGAACCATGTTGGGGACCGCCTTCACGCCAGAGACAGTTACAGACGCTTTACAATGGGGGCCCACACTCGGCTGCGTCCTAATTTACGTCGTCATTGTGGGTGGCGTGTCGTATCAGATTTTAACCCGTGTTGCGAAATACGACCCGGTATCCTCCTATTATGCAGCGGCTCCTGGTGGTTTGATCGAAATGGTAATGTTAGGCAAGAGCTATGGGGGTGACGAAAGGGTCATATCATTAGTGCACAGCATGCGGTTGCTGTTGACCGTAATGATTATTCCATTTTGGTTTCGATACTTCGGGGGGTACGATCCAAGTACTGCTGCCGCGGTAACTCACGGTACGAGTATCACTCCCTTCGATTTAGGCGTATTATTTGTCTGTACCGTTGTCGGTTATGCCGGAGGCAAGATGCTACGGCTGCCAGCATACGCCATTTTAGGGCCTCTGGCTGTAAGTGGCTTCGTCCACGTCGCAGGGTTCAGCGACGCCCGTGTTCCGCAAGATTTGATCAATGTCGCGCAAGTGGTCCTAGGGGCCAGCATCGGTTGTCAATTTGCAGGATTAGCTTTGAAACGAGTCTTCGGCAATTTGTTGGCTGGGGGAGTAACAACCATCGTTATGATTGCGGCGGCGATTGCGTTCGCCATGATCATGTCAAAGGTTACGGGGGTGGATTTCAAGGTATTGGTTCTGGCCTTCTCGCCCAGCGGCTTGGCAGAAATGAGCCTCATCAGTCTCGCCTTGGGAATCGATATTGCTTTCGTTTCTACCCATCACCTGTTCCGCGTATTTTCTCTGTTGGTGTTTGCGCCGATAATTTTTAGATTGGTCCAGTCTTTTGTGGAACGACGGAAAGGGGACGGTCGCCCCTAACGATGATCAGCCCCGACCGCATCGGTGATCGATGCAAATCCATCTTTTTTTAAACACGCCAACAACTCTCGTTTAATACGATTCACCAGGCCAGGCCCCTGATACACAAGCGCCGAATAGAGTTGAACCAGACTGGCCCCCGCACGAATCTTTTCATAAGCATCCGCCCCGCTGGAAACACCTCCGACGCCAATCAGCGGCAGCTTTCCTTCGGTCAGTTGATACATCTGGGAAAGCACGCTGGTCGATAAATTCATCAGCGGCTGCCCGCTTAATCCACCGCCTTCCGAGCTATGAGCATCAGTCAGACTAGCGGGGCGTTGGATCGTGGTATTTGTCGCAATCAAACCGTCAATCCCGACCTCCAAAGAAACAGTGGCGATTTCAGCAAGATCTTCGTCGGCCAAATCTGGCGCAATCTTGACCAGCAACGGGGGGCGTTTTCCAGAGTCTGATTTATTCAACACCTCCCTCACACCTGCCAGCAGGCTCTTTAATTGATCGCCGCCTTGCAACAGGCGCAAACCCGGCGTGTTCGGTGATGAGACATTAACCACAATGTAGTCGGCATAGGATGCCAACTTTTCCGCGCCCAAGACATAATCATCAAGCGCATTCTCTGTGTCTTTATTTTTGCCGAGGTTCACCCCAAGAATTCCCGAATGCCCCTTCGCCAAACGTTCAGCAACAACGTCCATGCCATCGTTATTAAACCCCATGCGATTTATCACCGCCCGATCACGGGTCAGACGGAACAGCCGAGGCTTCGGGTTCCCAATTTGGGGACGCGGCGTGACACTGCCGATTTCCACGAACCCAAAACCTTGCTCACACATTGCGTCCGGGACTTCAGCATTTTTATCAAACCCTGCTGCCAAACCTATAGGGTTGGCAAACTCCAGGTCCCAAAGCTTGACCGATAGAATTGGATCCTCAAACTTCGCACCAACGGGAGCCAAGCCCGCCTTCAGCACACAAATGGCAACCCCATGCGCGGCTTCCGGATCAAGGAGCCGAAGGACAGGGCCTGCGAGTTTATATAAATCAGCCATCGGCACGACTAATATCCGATGGGAAAACGTGTAATCCATCGACTCCTAACGGTAGATCGTCTACCCGCATCACGGCCGCTGGTGATAATTCTCCATAAAGATGGGGAAACAATGCCCCGCCACGGGAGTTCTCCCACTTCAGCGCAGATCCCAATTTATCGGGATCGACGCTCAATAAAACCAGTCCAGACTGCCCGGCACGGTGTTTTGCCGCACTTTCAACGATCTGAGTACTGTTTGAGAAATGAATAAATCCGTCGGCTTGGTCCTGAGAAGACCCCAAATAAGCCCCCACCTTCTCAGCCTCCAACCACTCTTCGCGGCGGCACATATGATAAATGAGTTCTGTTGTCATAGATCAAATTTATAGCCCGTTCTAAATTCGTCAATCCCCTACAAAGAATCAGGTTGTCACATGCGTTTCATATGCTCGCAATACTACACACATATGGAGACCCTATATGAATACCTGTTAACAGAGAAATTGATACAAGAATTCGGGGCCAAATTACGCCCCATAAAGCAAAGGATATCGAAGAATTCCATGATTGAACCAAAAAATGGCAACAAATTGCGGAACGCATTGCAGGTCCTGGACACCTTGACATTAGCCGGTTTGGTGGTCGTACCGGCTAGCCCGACGCCTAAAATGCGCAAGGTCGGTGCGGTGGCAGGAGACATCAGCCAAGCCAATGCAGCCACGGTCTACACGGCCATGATCTCAGCTGAGGATTAAATTTACATAATCAAGGTCTTCTCTATGTGGGGGATACAGGTTTAGACTACCAGACTGTTTAATCCGGCCTAGAGAGTGTCCATGTCTGATTACGTCGCTGTCTTGTTTGCCAATGATGCTTTTTATCTCGCGTTCACCAGTCGAGATGTAGAGGCGATGGATACGGTCTGGTCGCAACGGCCTTCGGTCACGTGCATCCATCCAGGCTGGGAATTGTTGTCAGGCCGCGATCAGGTCTTGGAAAGTTGGGAGGCGATCCTAACCAGCGGACATTCCCCGAGCGTCACCTGTCACGAAGCTTCTGCCACCGTCTTGGGTGATACGGCCTATGTGGTTTGCTATGAGGAACTGGAAGGCGCATACCTGATGGCGACGAACATTTTTATTCGTGAGGACAACACTTGGAAACTCGTTCACCATCAAGCAGGTGCCGCCCCGCCGCCTGAAGAAGACGATGAGGATGACGAGGACGATGACGACGACGAGTTCTATTCTCCAGAGACCATTCAATAAGGAAATTCCCATTGCGTAAGTTAAGAATGACCATCGGCAGTGTGTCGATCACTGCTGAATTGTTTGAAACACCGACTGCCGACGCGCTCTATAACAGCGCACCGTTTTCTTCGTCGGCGCAAACCTGGGGAGATGAAGTTTATTTTTCAACGCCGGTTCAAGCAGACTTAGAAGCAGATGCCAAAGCGGTGGTCGAAGCCGGCGAGCTTGCATTTTGGGTGGAGGGGGATTCAATTGCCATTGGCTTTGGCCCGACCCCTATTTCCGAAGGCGATGAAATTCGGCTGGCCGCACCGACAAATATTTGGGGCCGCGCCGTTGAAGACGTCCGTGATCTCAGGAACGTCGCGAGTGGCGCATCTATAACAGTTGAAACGATTGATTAAATACGGAGACACATTCCATGAAGCAAGATACCGAACTCGATTATTTGACCATTCATGAAGTGGTTAAACAGGCGCGATTAAATTTGTCTCAGTTTGCCTGGGACTACCTGATGGGGGCTGCCAGTACGGAAACCACGCTCAAACGCAACCGCATGGCATTCGACAGCGTCGCATTGCGTCCTCGCGTTCTGCGTGATGTTAATGACATTGATTGCACGTCAGAATTATATGGTCGCAAGCTCCGCCTGCCCCTGTTTATGGCGCCTATCGGATCGCTGGAATCGTTCACTGAAGAGGGGGGAATTGGCGCCGCCAAGGCTGCTGGAGAATTTGGCTGCGGCCATATGCTCAGTTCGGTCTGCAATCCAGGTCTTGAAGACGTCGCTGCTGCTGCCGATAACCTGCGTATATATCAACTTTACGTCCGGGGGGACCGGAACTGGGTTGACGGCTATGTCCGGCGCGCCATCGATAACGGCTATTCGGCTTTCGCCATTACAGTTGATTCTGCCCGTTATAGCCGACGCGAGCGTGATATTGCGAAACGCTTTGTCAAAAAGTGGCGGCGCAAAGTCGAAGATAGCATGGCTTATCAAGCCGCTATCGATTGGGATCTAATCAAATACATTAAAGACAATCACGACATCCCTCTCATCCTTAAGGGCATCGCAACGGCGGAAGACGCCGCCATTGCTGTCGAAAACGGCATTGAAGGAGTCTATGTCTCCAACCACGGCGGGCGGCAATTGGATCAAGGTCGCGGCACCCTGGATGTCTTGCCGGAAGTGGTGAAGGAAGTGGATGGCAAAGCCAAAGTCTTCATCGATGGTGGCATCATGCGGGGCACAGATATTGTTAAGGCCATCGTCATGGGCGCGGACGCGGTTGGCATTGGTAAGTTGCAAGGGCTCGGCTTGGCTGCTGCTGGGTATGAGGGGCTCGTTCGTATCCTTGAAATCCTCGAAATGGAAGTCGAAGAATGTTTGGGCCTGATGGGCGCGACGTCCTATGCAGATGTTGATCCGGCGCAATTGTTCCCGGGCGCACCCCTGGTTAATGAACCGCATGCATTAAGCGCTTTCCCGCTGTTGAACCTGGAAGACGAAGGGTATTAAGAAAAGCCATGGGCCAGCCATTAGAGGGCATTCGCGTCCTTGATCTAACCAATGTGCTGGCCGGGCCGTTCTGCTGTTATCAATTGGCGCTGCAAGGTGCCGATGTGATTAAGGTGGAGCGACCTGGAACAGGAGACCTCGCTCGGCAACTAGGCGCAGACACGGCCCTGAACCAAAAGTTCATGGGCACATCCTTCATGGCTCAGAACGCGGGCAAGCGATCCATTACGCTCGACCTTCAAAAACCTGAGGGCAAGGCGGTCTTCAAGAGCTTGGTGAAGACTGCGGACGTAGTGGTTGAAAATTTCCGCCCTGGCGTCATGGACAGATTAGCCCTGGGCCATGACGAACTTAAGAAAGTCAAACCATCGATCATCTACTGCGCGCTGTCCGGGTTTGGCCAAGACGGCCCGCTTTCAAAAAACCCAGCGTATGATCAGATCGTGCAAGGTCTATCTGGCGTGATGAGCGTGACGGGAGATGCTGAGTCCGCCCCGCTTCGCGTCGGTTATCCGATTGCCGACACCATCGGCGGCATGACGGCCGCCTTCGCGGTAACGTCAGCCTTGGTTAAAACAGGCCGCTCAGGGGAGGGTGAATTCATCGATGTCTCCATGCTGGAATCGACATTGGTCACCATGGGCTGGGTGGTGTCGAACTTTCTTATTTCAAGTCGCGAGCCACAGCCGCTGGGCAACGAAAACTTTACCGCGGCGCCTTCCGGCACGTTTCAAACAAGCGAAGGCCTGCTCAACATTGCCGCGAACAAACAGGAACAGTTCGAAAAACTATGCGACCTTGTCAGTCGCCCGGACCTCGCCACTGACCCGCGTTTCCAGGAACGTGAAACCCGCAAACGAAACCGCGATGACTTGAATACTGAATTAGAACAAGCGTTGGCAGCAAAGACTTCGGCTGAGTGGGAGGAATTGCTAAACCAAGCAGGTGTTCCAGCCGGCCGGGTCCTCAGCGTTCCGGAAGCCCTCGACCAACCGCAAATAAAACATCGTGAACTGATGAAACACTTCGACCATGTCCCCGGCATCGATCAAAGCCTGGATGTGGTTCGCGCGGGGTTTAAGCTGGGAAGTGGCGCCCCCGACATAGATCAACCGCCGCCAACCCTGGGTCAACATACCGTGGAGATCTTGCAAGAATTAGAACTTGGAGACGACGAAATCCGCCGCCTCCAAGCCCAAAAAATCGTCTGAATAACGCGGCTTAAATGCCTTTGACGTTATCTGGGCTTTGCGCCAGTTCACCGCGTTCGACCCGTTTTACCAAGTCGACCAGAGCCATGTTAACAGGGGTTTCGATCCCGACTTCTCGGCCTTTATCGACGATAAACCCGTTAATGAAATCGATTTCGGTGCGGCGGCCTTTGCGGATGTCCTGTCCCATGGAAGGCCGCTGGCCGGGAGTGCGATGTTTGCATTGTTCTGCCAGGTCATCACGGCAGCGGTTTTGCGCTTCGGTATCGCCCGCAGCCGCATCAACAATCCACTGAGTCTCCATCCCGCCCAGGCTTTCTATATCATAACCAAGCGCCCGACCGACCCGAATTGCTTCGCTGGCTAATCTAATCGATACGTCGCGAGAGAAATCTTCGGTGTCCCGTTGAATGCCGTTCATCCCGGTGCAGGCGGAAAGGCCATTGCGCATCGTGTTGATACACAATTTGGACCAACGTTCTCCCCATAGGTTGGAAGTTACCTTGGAGCTATCTCCGCCTTTCATGAGTTCTGCAACTTCGGTGGCGCGTGCTGTTATCCGGCCATGCATTTCGCCAGCCCGAAAGACCGTATGCTTTTCACCCCCCAATTCTACATTGCGCACGATATGTCCGGGTTCCGTCAATTCAACAGAGATCATACTCGCGATGCAGCCCATCGTCTTACCCCATCCGACAACCCGGGCAATGCGTTCTTCGTTGATGCAGTTCTGGAGCGACACGACGTATCCGTCTTCGGCAAGATAAGGCCGGATCAGCGTTGCCGCCCATTCCGTGTCATAGGATTTCATGCAAATAAAGGCGATGTCGATCGGCCGTTCTTTGCTGATCTGCTGGACTTCGGTCAGATGAATAGCTTTGACGGGCACAGAAAAACGTTCCTGTTCCGTGACGCCGCTGAGTTGAATGCCTTTCTCACGAATATAATTTACATGTTCCGGCCAGGGATCAACAAATGTTACGTCTGCGCCATTCCGCGCCATGTGACCGCCTGCGTATCCCCCAACCGCACCGGCACCCACCACAACAATTCGCTTACCCATTAGACTTCTCCTTCACTATTTGTATCTGGTCGATTGCCAGACTTGTCACATCCCCTTTTACGTTGCATGGTCCGCCAATCGAATCAATGCTTAAAGGAGCCATCCATGTTCTATGAGCCGGGTAAATCAGGTCACGGCCTGCCCCACGATCCGTTTAAAAGTCTGGTCGTTCCCCGGCCGATTGGATGGATTTCCACCTATGCAAAGGATGGCACGCCAAACCTAGCACCCTATAGCTTTTTCAATGCGGTTGGGTTCGCGCCGCCAATGGTAATTTTCTCCTCCGGCACCCGGCGGCCTGATCATAGCGACAAGGACTCTGCTCTCAATGTCGAAGAAACCGGCGCCTTCGTTGTGAACATGGTGAGCTATGATCTTCGCGACCAAATGACTCTGTCTGCCGAAGAAGTCGACCCTGATGTTGATGAGTTCGATCTAGCGGGACTGGAAATGGGACAAGCGAAAACCGTGAACGCGCCCTTGGTCGTTGCCTCCCCCGCACACTTGGAATGCAAATACATGCAAACCGTGAAACTGGAGAGCACCAAGCCCGGCGTTTTCAGCAAGGTTGTCTTCGGCGAAGTCGTTGGGGTGCAGATCAATGATGATTATTTAACCGATCAAGGTCGCGTTGATGTCGAAAAGATGCGCCCGGTGGCACGGCTCGGGTATATGGACTACACATCGGTGGAGACGATTTTCTCAATGAAGAAGCTGATGCCGGAAGATGGTCAGAACCCTGGCGAAGCTGGAACAGGGATCACGCGGAAATTGGGTTAACTCAACCGCCCCCAATCCAAATAACGCGTCTCCCCCACTTTACTAATCTCAATCTGGGTTTGCCGTCCGCCTGATTTTTCCGAGATTAATAATTCGGACTTATGTTCCGGCGCGTCGTTGAAATCAGCCAACGCCTCGACGAGGACCCGTCCGTCAACAGAGGGGGTCTTCACCCCTAACACATGCAGCATCGTCGGCAGAACGTCGATAATGCCGGTCGGCGTATCGGAAACATAGGCATTGCGAAAAGCGTTGCCGCCCACCGCCAACCACGAGTGAAGTTCCTTCGCATGTAGGCCGCCGTGAATTCCGCCCCCTGGCGGATAAATCGAATTATGTACCGTCGTTCCGTTGATGCCATGTGAGTTCGGCGTATCGCTGCTGCGAAGCACCAATCCAATATCCGGCGCGCGGCGATGATCCATCCCGACATCAGCCAAATCCAAAGTTCCCGGAACGGCACCTCCACGCGTGAACAAGGGTCCACACCAAGGTTGCTCTAACAACCATTCAACTATTCTAGAGATCATATCGGAGTTAGAATTCCGAACGTATAACCCGCCCGCACTCGAGAGTGCTACCGCGACGTCTATCCCTTCGGTTAGGGCCTCCCCAGCGCTATATCCGGCAGCCGATAATCTGGCTGGCAAATCTATCGCCTCATCTGGAATACCGAGTTGGCCATGATCGGATAGGGTTATGATGTTAATGTCTTTGCCTTCCAGCTCGGCTAGAACACGTCCGAATTCCGCATCTGCATGGCGGATTGCCGCGAGGTTCTCGGGCGCTCCCGGTCCCATCTTGTGATAGCTATTATCAGGTTCGCAGTACCACAAGATCGCCACGTCAGGTTTTCTCACGCCCTCAACCACGTTCAGGTAAGTATCCGTCGCGTAGGTTAGCCACTCGAGAGATGGCACGCTATGAGGCGGGATTGGATCTAGGCTTTGCGGCAGGTCTGCAGGGACAGAAGCATCCGGCCTTCGAAGCGACAATCGAAAGCCCTCCAACTCCTCCGCCTTATGATGCAGCATTCGTGTGCCGCCTGGGGTGCCGGAACTGATGACCGCCAGAGATTTTCCGTGATCTGCTAGGATTTCGCCGAGTACCGGCACGTCCGTCAGACGCCCCTCCAGCCGTCGAATGCCTTCTGAGAGTTGGTCTTCATCCCCGGTGTTAAACAGCTTGTCAGGTGATGCGGCAGGTTCCCAAAACCGATTGCCAACGATGCCATGGCGGGACGGATAGCACCCGGTCACAAGTGCTGTCTGATTGACCCGAGTTTCCGTCGGAAAAGTTGACCGATTGTGGGTGAAGCATGCGCCCTGATCTGCAAAGGCAGTGAGGTTCGGCATCAACTGCGGCGACACCATATCAGGACGAAGCGCATCAAACGCCACCACGAGA
This sequence comes from Rhodospirillaceae bacterium, assembly GCA_018660465.1. Classification (NCBI taxonomy): domain Bacteria; kingdom Pseudomonadati; phylum Pseudomonadota; class Alphaproteobacteria; order Rhodospirillales; family Rhodospirillaceae; species Rhodospirillaceae bacterium. Next base: position 1,123 of record JABJKH010000022.1, on the reverse strand, counting down.
ACCCGCTTATTTCCGTCAGCCATTTTACCGCCAAGTCGCAGTTATTCCACAGCCGCCAGAATAGACAGGGTCACAAGGTGTGCACCATGTTTAATTTGGATTTAATCCCGATCCACAGTCTTCCATTCCATTTCTTCGTCATCGTCGTCGAATGGAGATTTGCTAGCCTGTGTCGTTGCAGCCTCAAGGTCAAACGCCTCCTTATTTTTTTTCCAACTCATCTGCATCCAAGTCGGACTGCCGGCCCCGGGCTCACCCATATCGACCGGCACGCCACCATCGGCGACCACACCATCAACCAATGCGTGGTTAATGGCACCATCGGCATCCGTAATGTCTTCGGCCTTTGCAGCGATGATGAAGTCAGGCACTTCCATTTCCTCGAAAAGCGTTCCGAGCATATGTCTGCCAATTTCATTAATAATGAGGGCTGCGCGGTGGAAACCTTCGGATTCACCAACGTCGTCAAACTGCATTAAGTAACGGTCACCCTGGAAGGAAGCACTACCAGCACCGCCCCTATTCTCAGCAAAGACACGGGCTGCTGTCTCTTTTAAGTTTTCCGATTGTCGTCCGTCACGGCCACCGATCTTTTTATAAATTTCGGTTAAGTTAATAACATAAACCATCCCGCCCGCGACTTTATAACCGGGGTCTAGAATTGTGGCAGCATCAACCTTATCGACTTTAATCTTATCAATTTCCGCGATTGCCTTATCGAACTCGGCATCAATTTCCTCGTTGGTAGGGCCGTCATCTTTTTCTTTTAAAGCGTCTGCGAGCCGCCCGAATAGCGAACCTTTTCCCATGATATTCTTTTACCTTTAAATCTTTAAATAATGCACTTCAATTAAGTACATAAGAACCCAACCTGAACAGTACCTGACAAGATGGCCGATTCAGCAAAAAATGATCAAAATTTTCTGTATAAATTGGTTAGGCGACGTTTTCCTGGGTGCCGCCTGCGCCGCGCAGGTAGTTTGTGTCGATATAATGCTCGACATAAGCCTGCATTGAGGTGGTTTCAAATTTCGCCGGGTTGTCAGCGCTGACACAGGTATTCAGTGCCTCACTCGACGTTTCCGAGTCAGGATTAAAGAACGTCGCGATAGAGTAACGATCA